>DASRYP010000375.1:0-5269 GCA_035687165.1 Actinoplanes sp.
CAGAATGCCGGCACCCGGGTGGCTGCTCACGAAGACGTTCAGTCCGCACATGGTGTCCTCCTCTGTTCGATGCCGGGAACGTAGGCAGGCTTCTGTGAAGAACATGTGCGGTCATCGGAATCGGGCCGGATCTTCATCGGAATCGCACAATCGTTGTCGATGCGGCGCGATGCGGTCACAATCGCGCAGTGACCGCACGTATTCTTGTGGCCGACGACGACCCGAAGCACGCCCAGCTCATTCGCCTCTACCTCGAGCACGAGGGCCACCAGGTCCTCACCGTGGGTGATGGCCGGGCGGCACTGGCGACGGCCCGTAGCCGAAAACCCGACCTCGTCGTGCTGGACGTGATGATGCCGCTCGTCGACGGCCTGGACGTCTGCCGCATCCTGCGCGCCGAGTCGGACATCGCGATCCTGCTGGTCACCGCCCGGTCCTCGGAGAACGACATCCTGCGCGGGCTGGACATCGGGGCCGACGACTACATGACCAAGCCGGTGAGCCCGCGCGAGCTGATGGCCCGGGTGCGCGCGCTGCTGCGTCGCTCGGGGGCCGCCGACGGGCCGTCGTCGATCCTGCGGGTGGGCGATCTCGAGGTGGATGCCGGCCGGTTCGAGGTGCGGGTGCGGGGTGCGACCGTCCCGCTCACCGCCAAGGAGTTCGGCATCCTCGAGCTGCTGGCCCGCGAGCCGGGGCGGGCCTTCACCCGGGGCCAGATCATCGACAAGACGTTCGGCTTCGAGCATGACGTCTCGGAGCGCACGGTCGACGCGCACGTGGTCAACCTGCGCCGCAAGATCGAGGAGAACCCGGCCGAGCCACGTTACGTGCAGACCGTCTACGGCCGGGGCTACCGGATGGCCGAGCTTTGAGTTTCCGGCTGCAAGTCTTTCTGCTGGTGATGCTGGTGGCGGCGACCGCGATCGGCGCCACCGCCTGGCTCACTCTCAACCTCACCTCGCGCGAGGTGACCGACGCGCTCGAGGCCCAGAGCCGGCACCGGGCCGAGATCGTCGCCGAGATCCAGCGGTACGGGCTGCGACACGGCAACTGGCCGGGCGTGAACGTCCTGGTCAACGACCTGTCCAAGCGCACCGGCCTGCACATCCGCGTGCAGACCGAGGAGGACGAGGTGCTGGTCGACTCCGACATCGAGGCCAAGCGCGCGTCCGGGCCGGTACAGGCCATCGCGTACGGCATCGATCCGCTCCCGGCCCGGCCGGCCGTTCCGGCCGGCAACCCCGCCGGCGTCCCGCTCGCCGTTATCGCGAAGACGAATCCGATTCCGCGGGATCTGTTCGGGCCGACACCCACCGACCGGTTCTACGGCAGTGCGGCGGCGCTGGTCCTGCGGCAGGCCGCGCAGTACCGCACCGGCCTGATCCTGATGCGCTGCCTGCACGACAGCAAGGGCGAGGAGCCGACGCTGAGCCGCGACCAGGCCCCCTGGGTCACCCCGGCGCAGCTGGCGACCTCCCCCACCTGCCTGCGGGGGGCGACCACCAAGGTGCTGAACGACAAGCCGTGGTTCCAGGGCTACTGGAACTCTCTGATCCGATGCACCGGCAGTGGCTCCGGCGTCAAGAACCGCGCTACGGGCTCCAGAAACTCCGGTGCCTGCCTCGACTTGGCCTTCCACGACACGGTCAGCACCAGCTCGGCCACGCCGCTCGAGCTCTATCTCGGCGGCCGCGGCACGGTCAGCGTCAACGAGTTCGGCCGGCCGGCCGTGGCAGGCGCCGTCGGTCTGCTGCTCCTCGCGCTGGCCGGCACCTTCCTGATCGCCCGGCAGGTCAGCCGCCCGGTCCGCCGGCTCACCGGGGCGTCCATCCTGCTCGCCGCGGGTCACCTCGACGCCCGGGTGCGCGACGAGGGCCGCAGCGAGCTGTCCCACCTCTCCCGCTCGTTCAACACGATGGCCCAGGCGGTGCAGGACAGCGAGGAACGCCAGCGCCGGCTCATCGCGGACGTCGCGCACGAGATGCGTACGCCGTTGTCGAACTTGCGCGGCTATCTGGAAGGTCTGTCCGACGGCGTGATCGAGCCGAGCCGGGAGTTGTTCGCGTCGCTGCACGAGGAGACCATGCTGCAGGGCCGCATCCTCGACGACATGCAGGTGCTGGCCCTGGCCGAGGCGGGCGACCTGCGCTACAGCCGGGTGCCGTCCGACCTGGCCGAGCTCGTCTCGAGCAGCGTCACCGCGCACCGGGCGGTGGCCGCCGAGGCGGGCATCGCGCTCACCCTCGACGCTCCGGCGCCGGTGTGGGTGGAGGCCGACCCGGATCGGCTGCGCCAGGTGCTGGGCAACCTGCTGACCAACGCCATCCGCTACACCGACGCGGGCGGCCGGGTACACGTGCACGTGCGGGAGGAGGACCGGACGGCGGTGCTGCGGGTCCAGGACTCCGGCGTGGGCATCGCCGCGAGTGATCTGCCGCATGTCTTCGAGCGGTTCTGGCGGGCCGACCGGACCCGCCAACGCGCCACCGGTGGTACCGGACTGGGTCTGACGATCGTCCATCGCATCGTCACCGACCACGACGGCCGCATCGAGGTGAAAAGCCTGCCCCATCTGGGCACGACGTTCGTCGTCCAGCTGCCGTTGATCCTGCCACTGGCCTGATTGGTCACTGTCCGTCTTCTATCGACCACGGTCCGACAGATCTTCGCCATCGACGATCGACGTTGCCGTTCACCGGCCACATTAGGTACGAACGGCCATCGTCGCAGGTGAGATGCCGAATCTCGTTCACTGTTCGGTTTCTCACCAGTCATCTGCTTGTCCTCTCCTGGTTACGTTGTCTACCCTCACCTTCCGCTGCGTACGCAACCTTTCTGCTTCTCGCGAACCAGCGCGGCCACGGGGGAACAAGGTGCAGATTTGTGAAGGCGTAAGCCAGGGAAGTCGGCGGCTCTCGGGGCGGGAGGAGGCGGCATGATCGCGCTCCGGTTCTACCGCCTGTTGCCCAAGTCCCATCGGCTGCGACTGGTCGAGTTACTGCCGCCGCACCGGCAGCTCTGGTTGGTGCGCCGGCTGACCCGGCAGCCCGGGCTCCCCCGGCCGGCCGCGCCCGGTGCGCTGGTCAAGACCCGGGACGCCGGCCGGACCGTGCAGGCCCGCGTGCTGCCCGAGACGAGCCCGGCGGCCGCCTGGGCGCTCAACCTGGACGGTGTGACGGCCGCGCTCGACCGGGCCGGCATCGACTACTTCTGCCTGCGCCCGATCAGCAACCGGCACAGCGCGGTGGCGGTGCACAAGCGGGACCGGGATCGGGTGCTCCTGGCCCTGCGCACCGACGACACCCTGCGCGGCGCCGAGGTCCGCACCGGGTCGGCGACCGACGAGGGGTTCCGGGCCGGTCGCGGCAAGAACGCGGTGCAGGTCTTCTTCCCGATCACCAGCCCGTACGGGACGACCGTGCTCGGCAGCGGCTCGGCCTGCGAGATCGAGTTCTGGCACACGCTCAAGGGCGAGGGCGGCGCACCCGACGCGATCGTCGCGCCCCGGCGGAACGCGGTGGCGAGCGCGCTGCCGGCCCAGGCGGAATACCGGACGGTCGCGCCGATCGCGCTGAACCCGACGATGCCGCTCGACGACGACCGGCCGCGCTACCGCACGCGCTCCGAGTTCGCGGTGGTCCCGGCCGAGGACGTCCGCTTCCCGATCGACATCGTCTACACCTGGGTCGACGGCAACGACGAGGACTGGGTCGACCGCAAGAACGCCTCGCTGGCCGCGTTCGGCAAGGAACAGATCAACACGATCGCCACGAACGCCTCCCGCTTCGTGAGCCGCGACGAGCTCAAGTACTCGCTGCGCTCGATCGACGCGTACGCGCCCTGGGTCCGCCGGATCTTCCTGGTCACCGACGACCAGGTGCCGCCGTGGCTGGACGTGACACACCCGAAGATCACCGTGGTCAGCCACAAGAACCTGTTCGGCGGGGGCGGCGTGCTGCCCACCTTCAACTCGCACGCCATCGAGTCCCGCCTGCACAAGATCCCCGGCCTGGCCGAGCACTTCGTCTACTTCAACGACGACATGTTCCTGGGCCGCCCGGTGGCGCCCACGGCGTTCTTCCACGCCAACGGCATCGCCAAGTTCTTCCCGTCCAAGGCACAGCTCGAGGCCGGTCCGGCGACCGTCTTCGACGCGCCGGTGACCGCGGCCGGCAAGAACAACCGCAAGCACATCGCCGAGACGTTCGGCCGGGGCATCACGCAGAAGATGCAGCACGTGCCCTACCCGCTGCAGAAGAGCGTGCTCGAGGAGCTCGAGCACACCCTGCCGGACGAGGTGCGCGAGACCTCCGAACACCCGTTCCGCCACCCGCGCGACCTGTCGATCCCGTCGTCGCTGCAGCACTACTGGGCGTTCCTGACCCGACGCGCGGTCCCGGGCTCCATCAAGTACACGTACGCCGACCTGGCCCACCCGTCGACACCGGTACAGCTTGCTTTCCTGCTGGCCCGCCGGCACTGCGACGTCTTCTGCCTCAACGACACCGACTCGGCGGCGGTGGCGCTGAGCGAGCAGGCCGCCATGATGGCCGACTTCCTGCCGCAGTACTTCCCGTTCCGCTCCCCGTTCGAACTGCCCGACGGCGTCACCGCCGAACGCGCCCGGTTCAGCGCGACCGCGTTGGGCCGCGCCTCCGACCCGGCCGCCACCCTGCGGATGATCCCCCGGCAGCAGTCGCTCGCCGACTCCCCCACCACGACGGGCGGGCGGAATGCCTGAGCAGATCCTCGTCCAGCTCGTTCCGCGGAATGTGCACATCCACCCCGGGCTCACCCCGCTCGAGGTCCGTCGCCGCAACCAGGCGGCGGTGGAAGAGGCTCTGACGGCGGCCGGCGTCGAATACTTCACGGTGCGCGGCCTGGAGGACCGGTCGCCGGTCATCGGTGTGCGCGGCGATCACCGCGCCGCCGCCTTCACCGCGCTGACCGAGCTCTCCGAGCGCACCTCGGCGTACGTGGGCGCTGTCCTGCCGAAGCCCGCCGTGCGTGACCTCCTGGCCGAGCCGACGGCGGACGCCTGGAGCAAGCTCGCCGAGGTCAAGGTGCTGCGCCTGGTCTGGTTCCGCACCGACCCCGGCCGCACCCTGGTGTACGGCCGCGAGTACGGCTGCGACATCGAGTTCTGGAACGCCAGCCTGGACGGCGAGCGGATCTGGGCGCCGCGGCCCAACGCGATGACCCGCTCGCTGCCCCACGCGGGCGCGTCGGTGCAGGCGCCGGCCGAGAAGTTCACCCGGCTGGCCGGCCT
>DASRYP010000376.1:0-3718 GCA_035687165.1 Actinoplanes sp.
CCAGATCCGAACGTCCCGGTGTTGCGGCTGGGCGACCAGCAGGTCGAGAATGTCGTGCGCGAGTGCGTCCGATGGGGGATGCCGGTCAAGGATGATCAGGTCTCCCTCGGAGATGCCGATCCGTCCTTCGAGGATCAGCTCGCCGAGCAGAGCGGCGGCCAGGCCCAGGCCGGTCGCACGTGGATGGAGACGGGACCGGCCGGTGCGGTCCTCGTGTGCGATCAGGAAATACTGGTCAGCCAACACGCCGCCACGCCCCTTAGACAACGGTTGTTGATGTGCGGTGGATTCACGAGTGAGCACTGTGGCCGCGATGATCACTGTGGCCGCGATGATCACTGTGGGTAGAAAGCGTTGTGACTCGATGTCCGCGCATCATGTACCCGCTCGAAGGGCCAATACAAGAAGGCTAGTACTTTTTGTTTGGTGCGTTGTGTTTGGATCATGGAGGCCTGGGCCGTACTATCGGTCCCATCAGGACCGAGGGAGTCCAGGTGTCCGTTGATGAAGGGCCCACTCTGCGCCGTCGCCGGCTCGGAGCCGAGCTCAAGCGGTGTCGTGAGGCCGCGGGGCTGACGCAAGAGAACGTCTCACGACATTTCGAGTGGCATGCCGCCAAGGTCACGCGCATCGAGACGGCGCGGGTCGCGGTGACCCCGCGCGACGTGAAAGATCTCCTGACTCTCTACGGCGTGGGGGATCAGGATTATCGGGAGGCTCTGGTCGAACTGGCCAGGCTGTCCCGCGAGCGCACGTGGTGGACGGACTACCGGGACATCATGCGTCCCGGCAACTTCGTCGGCCTGGAGGCGGCGGCTGCCGCGATGCGAGCCTGGGAGCCGATCATCGTGCCCGGGCTGCTGCAGACGGAGGCCTACATGCGAGCGCTCATGCGCACCGGCCGGTCGAACGAGTCCCCGCAGCAGACGAGCCGTCGCGTCAACCTCCGCCTCACCCGTCAAGCCCGGATGCGCGGCGAGCGTCCGCTCGAACTGGCGGCGATCATCGACGAGTCGGTGGTGCGCCGGGTGGTGGGTGGAAACGGAGTGATGAACGAACAACTCCGGCACCTTATCGAGGTTGCTCAATCACCCAATGTGATGCTCCAGATCTTACCGTTCAGTGCCGGCGAGCATACGTTCCTCGGCGGGTCAGCGGCCCTTTTGGAGTTTCGGGAGACCACCCATTTGGATGTTGTCTATCTTGAAGGTCTTGCGGGAGACTACTACGAAGAGCAACCTTCCGAGGTTGCCCGTTACCGACAAGAGTTCGAACGGTTGAGTGCTTTGGCACTCGATCACCGAATGACCATCAAGATGATCGAGAGCCTGCTCGTCGCGTAAGGCTCTCCGAGACAACCGCATAGTGAAGGGAGGTGCTTGAGTTGCTCACGCACCAGGTTAACGCTGCTGTTCTCACCGACGCGGTCTGGAAGAAGGCAAGCCGCAGCAACGGCAACGGCGGCAACAACTGCGTCGAGGTTGCCTTCCTCGACCAGGGCGTCGCTGTCCGGGACAGCAAGGACCGCTCCGGTCCTGCGCTCATGTTCACGCAGGCCGAATGGGCTGCTTTCGTGGGCTCGGCCAAGGACGGCGAATTCGATCTCCATTCCTGAGAGCAGAGCCTACCGATAGGCACGCACCGATGGGAAGTGCCTACGCAAAGTCAACTTTCTCCGGTGCGTGTCTTTCCCGGCTGTCGCAACCGTGCTCACCAGGCGTTGTGGCACCATTACTCAGAATAGTTTCCCGGGCTGGTCCCACTCATTACAGTGAGGGGAGCCAGCGGACCGGAAAGGCTTCGGCTAAAATGCGCCGCTGCCCCCGATGAACGGGTTTCGAGCTCCTGGCCGGCACCACGAAAATGCCGCACAGCAGAGGCTGTGCGGCATTTTCGGCAGGGCTCAGACGCGGCCGAAGTCTTGGGTCCAGTAGGGGGCGCCACCGGTCGTGAAGGCGACACCGACACCGACCGCGGTGCTGGCGCAGTTCAGGATGTTCTTGCGGTGGCCGCTGCTGTTCATCCAGCCGGTCACGACCTGCTGTGGCGTGCGGTAGCCGAAAGCGATGTTCTCGGCGGCGGCGCCGTTGCGGGGGTAGCCGGCGCGCACCTCGCGGGTGACGAAGTTGCTGCCGTCGGAACCAGTGTGGCTGAAGATGCCGGCGCTAACCATGTCCGTGCTGTGGGCGCAGGCGGCGGTGACCAGGCGGCCGTCGACGCGCAGGGCCTTACAACCGTTGGCGGTGCGCTCGGCGTTGGTCAGCTTGACGACCTCGGTCTCGTACGCGGCCTGGTCGACGACTGCGGTCTTCCTCGGGGCCTCGGCGGTGGCGGCCGCGAAGGCGGGCGTGCCGAGAAGCGTCGGGACGGCGATGAGGGCGGCGGTGACGACGGCGTTGCGGACGAGACGCTTCAAGATGTGGCCCTTTCCTCGGTGGCTGTCGCATGTCAGTTCGGGCTGCGGACGGCCGGATGAAGGTGGGGAACCGGAAGGCAACGCCGGGCAACGTACCCGCTACCTGCGCCGTCGTTCTCGTACCGGATGTCCTGTTCACGACGGCGGGGCCGGCCCTTTCGAGGCCGGCCCCGCCGTGTTCGGTCGGGTCAGACGGTCAGGGTCCAGCTGTTGATATTGCCGACGTCCTGCGAGAAGACGTCCTGCACCCGCAGTTGCCAGGCACCGTCCGCCGTCTCGCTCGACAGGTCCTTGGTGTAGGTCGTGTTGACGTTGTCCGCGCTGTCGGAGGTCGAGGTGGCCTTCAGGTTGTAGACCGTGCCGTCCGGCGCTACCAGGTCGACCCTGAGGTCACCCCGGTAGGTGTGGACGATGTCCACCGCGATCGTCGAGGCCGACGACGCGGCCCGGGCGCAGCCGGTGATCGTGATGCCGCTGGTCACCGCGGAGCCGGCGTCCGGGATCGAGACGTCGGTGGCGTTGGTGCCGGTGCACGGGGTGCCCGTGGGCGGGTCGGTCGGCGGGGTAGTGGTGCCGCAGGTGGGGTCGGCCGACTGGGCCGGCACGCTGACCGCGTCCCAGGCCGCCTTGACCGTGTTGAACTCCGTGCAACTGCTCGGGAAGAGGCTCTTCGCCGCGGTCAGCGTCCAGGTGCGGTACTTCTGGTACGACGAACTGGACGTCTTGATCAGCATCGCGTTGTACATGATCTTGATGGCGTTCTGGATGCCGACACCGGTGATCGCGCCGGAGCCGCTGCACCGGGTGCTGGCCGGTTGGCCGTTGGTCGGGTTGGTGCCCTCGGCCAGCAGGTAGAACCAGTGGTTGCCGGGGCCGGCCGCGGCGTGCACCTCGGAGCCGGGGATGCTGCTCGAGTAGCAGTTGCTGTCCCCGGCCAGCGACGGGTCGTACATGTACCGGATCGGGCCATTGCCGACCAGGTTGACCTCCTCGCCGACCTCGTAGTCGGGGGCGTCGTTGGGGTTGTTGATGTACCACTCGGTCGCCGCGCCGAAAGTGTCGGCGACGAACTCCCGGGTGCCGGACTGCGAGGTGCTGCCCGGGGTGAAGTCGTCGACGCCGTGGCCCAGCTCGTGGCCGACCACATCCGCCGCGGTGAGCCAGTTGCCGGCGGTGTTCTTGCCGATCTGGACCTGGGTGCCGTCGTAGAACGCGTTCCGGTCGTTCAGGCCGACCCGGATCGGCCACGCGCCGCCGCTGCCGTTCTGGCCGGTACGGCCCAGCCACGACGAGAGCATCGCG
>DASRYP010000377.1:0-2546 GCA_035687165.1 Actinoplanes sp.
GACGTGAGCCCGGGCGGCTTGGCCGAGGGCATGTTGGCCCTGATCGGCATCGAGAACAACGACGCCGAGAACTACTTCGCCTTCGGCAACCTGCAACGCGTGGTGACCAGCGGCCAGGGCTTCACCATCCACCCCCCGACCGCCTGACCCGCTGATGTCCGGACGCCGGCCGTATCCATCGGCCGGCGTCCCCCAGCCTGAACCGGGTGCGGCTTCCGACAGGTCCGGGTGTCCGATCGGCCACCAGCCTGGAGCATGCCGGTGAGATCGACCTCGCGGGGAGCAAGTCGATCATATTTCTTGACGCGCGAAATTATTTGCGTCTATGTTTCGCCCATGTTGACGGCAGCGTCAAGAGCGACCCGAACTCTGTCCCCCATCATCATCGCCGCGGTCATCGGTCTCACCGCCACGGCGTGCGCCCCCGCCGGCACGCGGCCGGCCGCATCGCCCGCGGCGGCGGCCGTCGCACCCGTCCTCGGGTGGTCCAGCGCCAGCCTCCAGTCCACCCGCGACGAGCAACTCAATCCGAAGGGCCGGTTCAGCTGGCTCAACGAGAAGAACGTGCTGGCCCAGGCCGGCGCGCTGGCGGGCAAGCTCAAGAAGTACGGCTATCAGTACGTGAACCTCGACGCGGGCTGGTGGATGACGTACGGCTGGAAGCCCCGCTACGACGGCAACGCGCGCCAGATCGCCGACCCCGAGCGGTTCCCGCACGGCATGGCGGCGCTGGCCGACCGGATCCACGCGCAGGGCCTGCGCGCCGGCCTCTACCTGCCCGTCGGGCTCGAGAAGCCCGCGTACGGCGACGGCACGATCCCGATCGCCGGCGCCCCGGGCTGCACCACCGCCGACATCGTCTTCGCCGACCGGCGCACCACCAACGGCTGGGACAGTTCCTACCAGCTCGACTTCGGCAACCCGTGCGCCGCCCGCTACGTCGCGTCGCAGGCCGCACTGATCGCGAGCTGGGGCATCGACTTCCTCAAGCTCGACGGCGTCGGACCGGGCTCGGGCAAGGGCGGCGGCCAGTACGACAACACGGCCGACGTGAAAGCGTGGCGCACCGCGATCGACGCCACCGGCCGCCCGATCCACCTCGACCTGGCCTGGTCGCTGGACGCCGGCCGGATCGGCGACTGGCAGGCCGCCGCCGACTCCTGGCGCATCGACACCGACGTGGAGTGTTACTGCCGAACGCTCACCACCTGGGACAACTCGGTGAACGACCGGTTCGCCGACGCGCCCGCCTGGACTCCGTTCGCCGGCGCTCAGGGGTACAACAACCTTGACTCGCTGCCCATCGGCAATGGCCGGCGATCCGGGCTCACCGACGACGAGCGGCGCAGCGCGGCGACCCTGTGGGCGATCTCGGCCTCACCGCTGGTCGTCGGGGACGACTTGACGACGCTCGACAAGCTGGGCACCTCGCTGCTCACCAATCGCGAGGTGATCGCGGTCGACCAGCAAGGCGTGCCGGCACGACCGTTGTCGCCGGCCGGTGACCGGCAGGTCTGGGGAATGCGCAACACCGACGGGTCGTACACGGTGGCCTTGTTCAACCTGGGTGACCGTCCCGCCGACGTCGCCGCCCACTGGAGCAGCCTCGGTTTCACCGGCGCCGCGACGCTGCGCGATCTGTGGGCGCAACGGGACAAGGGGACCGTCCGGGACAGCATCTCGGTGCGGGTGCCCGCGCACGGCGCGAGCCTGTTCCGCGTGGTTCCGGCCGGTCCGGCCGCGGAGTTCACCGCCCACGAGGCCGAGGCGCCGGCCAACACGCTCACCGCGCCCGCCGTGACCACCGGCTGCGACGCCTGCTCGGGCGGGCAGAAGGTCGGCAACCTCTACGGCGGTGGCGCGCTGACCGTCAACGACGTACAGGCGCCGGTGGCGGGCACCTATCAGGTCAATGTCACCTACACGACCGGCGATCAACGAGGCATCGACGTCTCCGCGAACGGCGGCCCGGCCACGCACATCGACTTCCCGGTCAGCGGCGGCTGGAACACCCCGGCGACGATCACCGTCCCGGTGACGCTGCGGGCCGGCGGCAACAGCATCCGCTTCGACAGCGGGAACTCGTACTCGCCGGACCTCGACCGGATCGACGTGCCGAACGAAGGAGCGGCCCGATGACTCGGCGACGCACCGTACTCAGCCTCAGCGCCGCTGCCGCGGTCGCCGGTCTGCCCGCCCTCTCGGCGAGCTCGGCGGCGGACGCCGCCGAGCCGGCCCAGACCCTCTGGTATCGCACACCGGCCGACCCGGCCGCGATGATCCAGCAGGGCCTGCCGATCGGCAACGGCCGCCTGGGCGCCCTGACGGGCGGTGACCCGGCCCGGGAACTCCTGCTGGTCACCGACGGGACGATGTGGACCGGCACTCGCAACGACACGGTCGACGGCGAGGGCCAGTTCCCCTACGACCAGGAACGCTTCGGCACCTTCACCCTGCTGGCCGACCTGGCCGTGACGGTCGCCGGGCACCAGCTCAGCGCGGTCACCGGCTACCGCCGCGAACTCGATCTCGCGTCCGGCGTCGTC
>DASRYP010000378.1:0-2116 GCA_035687165.1 Actinoplanes sp.
GCGGCGCCGAGTCGATCATCGAGGGCCTGCGTGGCGCGATCACCAGACACCTGGCCACCGCCCGCACCGAGTTCGACCGGTTCGGCCGCCAGGTCTCCGGATACGCCGTGCAGCACCTGCTGCCCGAGCGGTTCGACCTCACCCAGGCGCTCGTCGGCTCCGAGGGCACCCTCGCGGTGATCACGAAGGCGACCGTCAAGCTGGTCGTCGACTCGCCCGTCCGCGTGGTCGTCGTCCTCGGCTTCCCGGACATCGTCGCCGCCGGTGCGGCGTCCCCGGCCGTGGTCGCGCACGGCCCCACCTCGTGCGAGGGGCTCGACTCGCGGCTGCTCGACGTGCTGCGCGCCCGCCGCGGCGCCGACGCCGTGCCGCCGCTCCCCCGCGGTGGCGCGTGGCTCTTCGTCGAGCTGGCCGGGGACGACGCCGGTGAGGTCGAGGCGCGGGCGCGGAAGCTCGCCGCCGAGCACGAGGACGCGCTGGTCGTCACCGACCCGGCCACCCAGGCCCGCCTGTGGCGCATCCGGGAGGACGGCGCGGGCCTGGCCGGGCGTGCCCCCTCGGATCGGCCGGCGTGGCCGGGCTGGGAGGACGCCGCCGTCCCGCCCGAGCGGCTCGGCGCCTACCTTTCGCGCTTCGACGAGCTCGTCGCCTCGTACGGGATGACCTCGGCCCCCTTCGGGCACTTCGGCGACGGCTGCATGCACGTACGGCTGGATTTCCCGCTGGATCAGCCGGGCGGGACCAAGGTGATGCGGGACTTCCTGACCGACGCGGCCAAGCTCGTCGGCGAGTTCGGCGGGTCGCTGTCGGGTGAGCACGGGGACGGCCGGGCCCGCTCCGAGCTGCTGCCGCACATGTACTCGGCGGACGCGATCGCCCTGTTCGCGGGGATCAAGCACGTCTTCGACCCGGGCAACCTGCTCAACCCGGGCGTGCTGGTCGACCCCGACCCGGTCGACGCCGACGTGCGGCCGGCCGGGCAGTTCTCGGTGCGGGGGCTGGCGTTGGCCTATCCGCACGACGGTGGCGACCTGGCCCAGGCCGTGCACCGCTGCACCGGCGTCGGCAAGTGCCGGGCCGACAACACCGCGGCGAACGGCGTGATGTGCCCGTCCTACCTGGCCACCCGCGAGGAGAAGGACTCCACCCGGGGACGCGCCCGGGTGCTGCAGGAGGTCGTGCGTGGCGAGCTCTCCTGGTCCGATCCGGCGGTGCACGACTCGCTCGACCTCTGCCTGTCCTGCAAGGGCTGCGCCTCGGACTGCCCGACCGGCATCGACATGGCCACCTACAAGTCCGAGGTGCTGCACCAGACCTATCGGGGGCGGCTGCGCCCACGGTCGCACTACACGCTGGGCAGGCTGCCGTTCTGGGCACGCCTGGCCGGCCGGCTGCCGCGCCTGGCCAACGTCGGTGTCCGGCTGCCGGTCGTCGGGAAGGCCGCGCTCTGGCTGGCCGGCGTCGACAAGCGGCGCTCGGTCCCGGCGTTCGCGCGGCGCCCGTTCCGCCGCACGTTCCGGCCCGGGACAGGCGGAAAACCGGTCGTCCTCTTCGCCGATTCCTTCTCCGACGCCTTCTCGCCCGAGGTCGCCGAGGCCACCGTGCGGGTCCTCCGCGCCGCCGGTTACGAGCCGCGGCTGCCGTCCGGGTCGGTCTGTTGCGGCCTGACCTGGATCACCACGGGTCAGCTGGACACCGCCAAGAAGATCCTCTCCCGGACGGTGGACAGCCTGGCCGCCGATGCCCGGGCCGGAATCCCGATCGTCGGCATCGAGCCCTCCTGCACCGCCGTGCTCCGCTCCGACATCCACGAGCTGCTCCCCGGCTCGGCGGACGCGGCCGTGGTCGCGGGGCAGGTGCGCACCCTGGCCGAGCTGCTCACCGCGACCCCCGGCTGGAGCCCGCCCGACCTGTCCGGTGTGGAGGTCGTCGCCCAGCCGCACTGCCACCACCACGCCGTGCTCGGCTGGAAGACCGACGCCGACCTGCTCGAACGGAGCGGCGCGAACGTGCGCCGACTGGCCGGCTGTTGCGGTCTGGCCGGGAACTTCGGGGTCGAGATCGGACACTACGAGGTCTCGGTGGCCGTGGCCGAGCAGAACCTGCTGCCCGCTCT
>DASRYP010000379.1:0-2050 GCA_035687165.1 Actinoplanes sp.
GCCTCGAACTCGCGGCGGATGCACTCGCGGAGAGTGATCCGGCCGGCACGGAGGTCGTCCTCGACCTGCTCGAACACCTCCGGCGCGTGGCGCCGGCACATGTCGACCAGCGTGTCGTCCTCGGTGATCGTGCCGTCGAAATCGACGACGATCAGCCGCGCGTCCCGACCCACTTCGCGACGTTCTTGGCGTCCTGCCCGACCGCCATCAGCTGGTAGAGCGGCTTCGGGCTCTTCAGGGTCTTGATCGTCTCCATCCGGCCGACCGAGATGCCGTGCCGCTGACAGAAGGTGAGCAGCGACTGGCGGTCGCTGGAGAGCACGCGCCAGACCTGCTCCTGGCGGTGGCGGTCGAAGTCGGGGTAGACGCCGACCTGGCCGGCGACCGCCCGCGAGATGGCCTCGTTGTACTGGGCCCGGTAGTCTTGCTCCTCGCTCACGCGCCCAGTGTAGACGGGGGCGGCACGGACGCGACGCGGGCGATATACGCTGCCTCCATGAGCACCCGCACCTTCGGCGCCCAGAGCATGGTCGCGCCCCTCAGAGACGTCCTGGTCAAGCGGCCGGCGGAGGCATTCGGCCGCGCGTTCGACGACCCGGCGACCGGGTACCTGCACGCCGTCGACCTGGCCGCGGCCCAGGCCCAGCACGACCAGATGACCGAGCTCCTGCGGGGCCTAGGAGCGACGGTTCACGAGCTGGAGGCCGAGCACGACCCCGACCTCACCTACACCTTCGACCCGGTGCTGGTCACCGACCGCGGCGTGGTGCCGCTGCGGCCGGGAAAGCCAAACCGCCAGGGCGAGGAGGCGGTGATCGAACGGTGGTGCAACGAGAACGGCATCCCCACGCTGGGCCGGATCGAGGAGCCGGGCACGGCCGAAGGCGGCGACAGCTTCTGGCTGGACGAGCGCACGCTGTGCGTCGGCCGCTCGCTTCGCACGAACCGCGAGGGCGTGCGCCAGCTCCAGGCCATCCTTGAACCTGAAGTTGAGGTTGAGGTCTTCGATGTGCCCTACTTCAAAGGCAACGACGACCTGGTGCATCTTATGAGCGTGATCTCGCCGGTGGCGGACGACCTGGCGGTGGTCTACCTGCCGCTGCTGCCGGTCGGCCTGTGGGAGCTCCTGAACGAGCGCGGCATCCGGATGGTCGAGGTGCCCGACGAGGAGTTCCCCACATTGGGCTGCAACGTGCTGGCGGTGTCGCCCAATGTGGTGGTGTTCGCGGCCGGAAACCCGGTCACCGAGCGGCGGATGCAGGAGGCCGGGGTCGAGGTGCACACCTTCCCCGCCTCGGAGGTCGGCGTCAACGGCAGCGGCGGGCCGACCTGCCTGACCCGGCCGATCCTGCGGGGATGAAGAACCTCACGCCGGCCGAGCTGGCCGTCGTCTCGGCCGTCGACCGCGACCGCATCGCCGACGACCTGCAGGCGCTCGTCCGCCAGCGCAGCGTGACCGGCGACGAGTCGGGCGTGCAGACCGAGGCCGCGCTTCGGATGGCCACCGCCGGCCTGGAGGTGACCCGGATCGACGTCGACCCCCAGCAGATCGTGGCCGACCCCGACTTCCCCGGCATGGAGGCGGCCCGGGAGACGCTGCCGGTGGTGGCCGGGGCGACCGGCCGGGTCGGCTCCCGGCGGCGGGTGATGATCGCCGGCCACATCGACGTGGTGTCGGCGGGCGACCCGGCCGAGTGGACGCACGACCCCTGGGGCGGCGAGATCGTCGACGGCACGCTGTACGGCCGCGGATCGCTGGACATGAAGGGCGGCGTGGTGGCCGGCCTGGCCACCCTGCGAGCGCTGGTCGACTCCGAGGTCGAGCTGGACGGCGAGGCGCTGCTTCTGACCGTGCCCAGCGAGGAGGACGGCGGCGCCGGCATGCTGGCCGCGATCCGGGCCGGCTACGTGGCGGAGATGGCGGTCATCACGGAGCCCACCAGGCTCGAGATCGTGACCGCGCAGGCCGGGGCGATCACCTTCCTGCTGACGGTCAGCGGCCGCTCCGCCCACGCCGCCTACCGCCTCCAGGGCGTCTCCGCCATCGAGA
>DASRYP010000380.1:0-2165 GCA_035687165.1 Actinoplanes sp.
GCACCACCGAGACGTAATGCTCCAGCGCGGCCACGTGGTTGCCGGGCAGGTCGTCGCCCCAGACCGCGTCGGCCAGCGCGTCCTTCGACTGGATCCGTCCGTGGCGGGCGGCCAGGACGGCGAGCACCTGCCGGGCCCGCCGGGGCAGCTCCGCGGCGGGTACCTCGGCGCCGTCGTCGTCGGTGACAGTCAGTTGACCAAGCACGCTGACCCGCATCATGGCATCCCTCGCATTCATCGTGAAGTGGTATCGGCAGCCGTCCGGCCCACCTCAGCCCTTCTTCAGGCCGACTTCAGAGCCTGTTCCTAACCTCTGCACAGATCGGGAGAAACCTGGTAACTGCGGACGGGGTAATGCGATGGAGAACGGAAAAGTCAGCCGGCGCAACCTGCTGCGCGGCGCGATGGCGCTGGGCGGCGGCGGGTTGATCGTGGCGACGGCCGGCGGCGAAGTGATCGCCGCCTCCAGCAAGCTCGCGGCGAAGAACACGCCGACGCCGTACACGAACATGTTCCGTCGTCCGCCGGTGCTGATGCCGCTCGAGACGGGCACGGACGAGCAGGGCCCGTGGGCGCGCTACCGGGTCACGGCGAAGTTCGGCCAGGCCGCCATCGTGCCCGGCCTGACCACCACGATCGCCGGCTACAACGGGATCTTCCCCGGGCCGATCATCAAGGTCGACCAGGGCACCCGGACCGAGCTGCGGGTGGCCAACCAGATGACCGTCAACCCGATCAACCGGAAGGCGATGGGCTCGGTCACGCACCTGCACGGGTCGGCGTCGCTGCCGCAGTACGACGGGTACGCCAACGACTGGACCGCGCCGGGCAGCTGCAAGACCTACAAGTACCCGAACTGGCAGCAGGCGCGCACGCTCTGGTACCACGACCACATGCACCTGATGACGTCGGAGAACGTCTTCATGGGCCTGGCCGGGCAGTACCACCTGAGCGACCCGTACGAGAAGGCGCAGCTCCCGCAGGGTGAGTACGACGTGCCGCTGATGGTGAGCGACATGGCGTTCAAGGCCGACGGGCAGGTCGCGTTCGACGACTCGTCGCACGAGGGCTTCATGGGCGACGTGATCCTGGTCAACGGCGTGCCGTGGCCCAAGATGAAGGTCAAGCCGCGGGTCTACCGGTTCCGCGTGCTGGCCTGCGGCATCTCCCGGTCGTTCCGGTTCGCGCTGAGCAACGGCGACCCGATCACGGTCGTGGGCACCGACGGCGGCATGATGCCCAAGCCGGCGGCGGTCGCGTCCTGGCGGCACGGCGTGGCCGAGCGCTACGAGGTGCTGATCGACTTCCGGAAGTACCAGGTGGGTACGAAGGTCGAGCTGCGCAACCTCAGCAACAAGAACAACGTCGACTTCGCCAACACCGGCAAGGTCATGCAGTTCGAGGTGGTCGCGGACTCGGGCTCGCCCGACCCGTACGTCATCCCGACCGCGCTCGACCTGGGCCCGCAGCCGTACGCCGAGCTGGGCGCGATCGACGTCAACAAGCTGACCCCGTCGATGGCCAAGGCCCGCCGCACCGTGCAGGTCGAGCGGAAGCACGGCATGTGGACCGTCAACGGCGAGACCTGGGAGGACGTCGAGGCGTCGAACTTCCAGCGGGTGCTGAGCAACCCCAAGCCGTACGACGTCGAGATCTGGGACATCGTCAACAAGTCGGGCGGCTGGTTCCACCCGGTGCACATCCACCTCATCGACGGCAAGATCATCGCGCGGGACAACACGCCCGACAAAAAGCCGTACCCGTGGGAGATGGGCGGCAAGGACGTCTTCTACACCGGCGAGAACGAGACCGTCACGGTGCTCATGCAGTTCAACACCGGCAAGAACAACGCCGGCGGCCGCTACATGATCCACTGCCACAACCTCGTGCACGAGGACAACGACATGATGATCCAGTTCGCGGTCGGCAACGTGAACGACAACGACCCGGTCACCTCGGACCGCCCGATCCGGGACGACCTGAGCGACCTGCCGGTGGCCTACGCCCCTAGCTACCCGCTGGGGACCTGATGCGGACGGCCGCACGGGTGACCGCCGGCCTGGTCCTGCTCGCCGCCCTCGGGTTCGTCGGGCTCCGCTGGATCGCGGCGCCCGAGGCGGTGTCGGCGACGGTCGACGCCGGTGAGCGTGGGGACGCCGGGGACA
>DASRYP010000381.1:0-2132 GCA_035687165.1 Actinoplanes sp.
GCGCCCCGGCGCCGATGCCGAAGCGGTGCTGCGCGTCCAGCCCGGCGACGCCGAGCGAGGTGCGGTGCAGCACTGCGATGATGTACGCGGCGAGGCCGACGGACCAGACCGCCCAGGCCCGGACTCCGGGACGCAGGGCCATTTGCCGCCTTCCATTCGCTTTCGTGCTATTTGCTCTCGTGCACGTACGCCAGCAACCCTTCTCCGACCGACGGCATGGTCACAACCGATCGCGGCCCACACCACACGTGCGTCCGGTCACTCACCATCGCCGCCGAACGGTGGTCGATCAATACTGATCGACCACCGTTCCGATTCCAGCCGGCTAATGGGCGACGGCGAATGCCGGACCGGTCTGCTCGACGGGGAGACGGTGGGGCTGGACCACGAGGAAGCAGACGAGGGTGGCAGCGAGCATGCCGCCGAAGACGACAACAGCCATGGCAGCCGCGCCGACGCCGAGGACCCCGACCAAGGGTGCGGCCAGAGCGCCTACGCCGAACTGGACCGCGCCGAGCAGGGCAGCCGCGGTACCGGCTGCCTCGCCGTGGCGGGATAGGGCGATGGCGGGGGCGTTCGGCATGACGAGGCCGACCATGGCCAGGACCAGCCACAGCGGGATCAGGACGCCGACCAGGCCACCGGTCTCGGTGACAGCCAGGACAAGGAGCACCAGGCCGAAGCCGAGCCCGGCGAGTAGTGCACCGCCCAGGATCTGCTGGGGTGTCCAGCGGCGCAGCAGCCGCACGTTCAACTGGGTGGCGCCGATCAGTCCGACCGCACCACCGGCGAAGACGTACGCGAACTGCTGCTCGCTCAGTCCGAAACCGTCCTGCAGAACGTACGAGGAGCCGCTGACGTACGCGAACAGGGCCGCCATCGCCAGCCCGACGACCAGGATCAGGCCCACGTACACCCGGTCGGTGAAGAGCCGGCCGTAGTCGCGGATCGTGCCGGCGATTCCGCCGCTGCGACGGCGTTCGGCGGGCAGGGTCTCGGGGAGCACGATCGCGGTTGCCGCCAGGATCGCGGCGGCGGCAACGGTGAGGACGACGAAGACGCCGCGCCATGAGGTGAACTGCAGGGTCTGCCCGCCGATGGTCGGGGCCAGGATCGGCGCGACGCCGACCACCAGCATGAGCCGGGAGAACAGCTTCGCCGCGGCGAACCCGCTGAACAGGTCACGGACGATTGCCATCGCTACCACCGCTGCCGCGGCCGCGCCGAGGCCCTGCAACACCCGCAGGCCGCCGAGGATCGCAAGGTTAGGTGCGACCACGCACAGGACCGAGGCGATCAGGTGCACGCCGACACCGGCGAGCAGGGGCACCCGGCGCCCGACCGCGTCGGAGAGCGGGCCGATCAGCAGTTGGCCGAGGGCCAGGCCGACCAACGTGCCGGTCAGCGTGAGTTGCACAGCCGCGGCGGTGACACCGAAGTCGTCGGTGATGGTCGGCAGTGCGGGCAGGTACGTGTCGATGGTGAGCGGCCCGAGGGCGGTGAGGAAGCCGAGCACGAGAATAATCCGCAGGCGGCGGCCCGGCGGGAGCAGTTCTCCCGGGGAGCGGTCGTTTGCGGGCGGGGTCTGGGTGCGAGTTTCGGCCACGGCAGCGACAAGTAGTCCAGCGCTCTGTTTCTTCCGCCCGAACCCCCTGGGTAATAACGGTCACAAGTTTCGGATACCCGCCTTCCGGGTCCGTCCCTGGCCGGGCACCGCGCGCTACGCCGCGCCGCGCTTGGCGGCGTCGAGCAGGAACCGGGCGACCCGGTCCGGGCGGGTGATCATCGAGAGGTGACCCGTCGCCACCTCGCTCGTCCGTGCCCTCATCCGCTCGGCGACGAAACGTTGCAACTCTGGGGCCGTCGTCCGGTCGTCAGAAGTGATCAAGTAGGAGGTCGGCCGGCTCCGCCAGGCGGCGACGGTGGTCCGGGAGGCGAACAGTGTGTCCGCGACCCGACCCTGGACAGCGAACATCGCGCGGGCCCGGCTCCGCTCGACACCATTGGCGAAATCGCGGAGGAAGGTCTCCTCACCCAGCCAGGCAAATCCTCCCTGATGGACGATGCCCGCGCTCGCCGGCGGAGTGGGAAACCGCCCCGCGAGCGCTCCGTAGTCCTCGCCCGCATCCGGA
>DASRYP010000382.1:0-2267 GCA_035687165.1 Actinoplanes sp.
GAGCACCTGGTCGATGTCCTCGTCGCTGACCTCCTCGGCCAGATGCTCCGAAAGCAGCGGCACGGGCGAGGGGCCCGAGTCCAGCACCTCGGCATGCTGCGGCCCCAGGAACTGCGGCGGAATCGTGCTGCCCGGCGGTCCCCAGCGCGGATCGTCGAGCTCGTCGCCGTGGACCACCAGGGCGGCGCGGCTGCGGCTCCGGCCCCGGGCCGGCGTCATCGGACGCTGGTCCGCAGACCGCGGCTCGTCCTCGACCAGGCGGGGCACGGCCTGCGACGATTCGCTCGCGGCCCGGGTGGCCCCGGACCCGGCACTGGATACCACCTCAGGCCTGGCTCCGGCATCGCCGGCCTGGCCCGTGACCTGGGCCGAGGCCGCTTCCCGCGCCGCGGCCAGAGCCGCCTCCTCGATCGAGCCGCCGCGAGAGCCGCCGCGAGAGCCGCCGCCCGGCTCGGCGCTCGACGCTCCGGCCGAGCCTGCGCCTGCCCGCGGGCCCGTGCCCGAGCGGTCCGCGGCCTGCGACACCGCGCCGGACATCTCGCCGGAAGTCTCCCCGGACATCTTCTGCGCTGCCTGGGCGCGAGCGCGGGCCGCTCCCGAGCCCGGGTCGTGCGCGGCCGCCGGCGCGGCGAGCGCGTCCTCGCGGTCCATCGGTGCGGCGGGCACGGGCGTGGCCACGAACCGCGGCCGGCCCATGCCCACGTCGGGGCCCGTGTGCGGACTCCCGGTCAAGCGACTCAGGGTCGAGGGCTGGATGCCCAGGCCGATGCGGGTGCGGCGATGCCGCCGGCGCTCGGATTTGGGCCGGTCGAGCAGCACCACCTCGTCGAGCTCGTCGTACGACGTCTCGTATTGCACGAGCTCGGGCTCCAGCTCGGCCGCCGTGGCCCGGATTCCGGCCCCGGGCGTCTGCTCCGGCACCGGCGGCAGCGGCGTGGGCTGACCCGCGAGCAGCGGCGGTGGCAGCGCCAGCTCCTCCGCGGGCAGGTAGTCCATCTCGTACTCTATCTCGGCCTCGCCATCGAGCGACGGGTCGACCTCCCAGCCGTCGTGCCGGCGCTCGTTGCGGCCGTCGGTCAAGGTGTCCGAGCCCGTGTCGAACATGGCGTCCACGCCGCTGTCGAGGACCTGTGGCCGGCGCGTGCGCGTGGTCTGGTGGCTCTCCGAATCCGTCTGCAAGAGCGGCGAGATCACCACCGGCGGCAGCGGCTCGGACAGTTGCCGGATCGGCCCGGACGGCACCTCGAACTCGCCCGCGCGGTCCTGCAGCTCCGGCGGCTGCGTGGTCGGCCGCCGCAGCGTGCGTATCGGCCCGGTCGGCGCGGTCTCCTCGTGCAGGAACGAGATCATGGGCTCGCGCGTCTCGGGCGGCACGTACGGCCGTCGCGACGGATGCTCGGGCCGGTCGCTCTCGATGATCACGGGCACGGGCGAGCTGCTCTCGTCCCCGGCCTCGTCGTCCCCGGCCAGGCCCGCCGGCGCCGGCGAGCGCAGGCCCCCGGGCGGCGTCACGTCCGCGCGCGAGCGTCCCGCGGTCGCCGGCCGTGGCCCCCGGCTCGCGGTGCCGCTCGCGGTCACAGGCCCGGCGTGGCGCACTGGACCACTCTTCTCCGGCCCGGCTGCGCCCGGTATGGGAAACGACGGCAGCCTGCCGGGACCGTTCGCGACGCCCTTCGCTCCCACCATCTGCTCGGACAGCGGCGTCACCTGCCCGTAGTAGCTGGCCAGGCACCACGCGATCTGCCGCTGCGTCGCCACGGCCCGCACCACGTAATGCCCGGTGAAGAACGAGATCTCGTCCACCGCGTGCGTGGTGCTGGGATCGGCCATGGCCAGCGTGAGGTGGCGATCCGGCTCGCAGGCCACGGGCACGCAGCGGAACTCGGCCGCCATGTCGGCCGGAATCTTCGCGATCAGCCAGTCCGGGATGTTGGCGAGCTGCTCGGGCTTCACCTGCGGCACCATCAGCCGCGAGCGATAGAACTCCGCCAGAGCGTCATCGTCGATGAAGCCCGCCAGTACCAGATGCTCGCCAATCGTCCCGCCGCGGCCTGCCTGGGCCTGACGGGCGATGCGGAGCTGGTCATTGGCGATGAGTCCGGATCGGACGAGGAGTGCTCCGGCGTCTTCCGGCACACGGTCTCCTGATCGACTAAGCTGGTCCCGCGAGGACGCGTTGGGGCGTAATCATATGTTGCTTCGAGGGTCCCGCGTCAATCCATGGCACCAACGTTGCGTATCTATCTCGACCACAATGCTAGCACCCC
>DASRYP010000383.1:0-6149 GCA_035687165.1 Actinoplanes sp.
CGCCGCGACTACCGCGAGGTCGACGACCGCCGCGGTCTGCCGCCCCGCCGCCGCGACGACCGGCGCACCGATGACCTGCGTCCACGGGTGACCTACGACGAGCTCGGCCCGGTGCCCACCGAGGCGGACGAGCGTGGTCGGCGGCCCGGCGAGCGCGACGACCGTCGCACGTGGGCGGCCGAGACCGACGACCGCCGGAGCCCGCGCACGATCGAGGGCGAGATCCTCGACGACCGTGCCCCACGCACCATCGAGGGCGAGATCGTCGACGACCGCCGGCGTCCCCGCGTCACCCGGAGCGACGACCGGCGCTCGGCGCCCGCCGCCCGCGAGAGCTGGGACGACCGCCGCCAGGGCCGCGAGCCCTGGGCCGACGACCGGCGCCCGGCCGGCGAGCCCTGGGCCGAACGGCAGTCCGCTTCCGCCGCCCACCTGGAGCGGGACGACTACCGTCGCTCGACGCCCGCGGACGGGCCGACCTGGGACGACCAGAAGGGCCGCAAGAGCGGACGCTCCCGGAACAACGGCACCCCCGTCGGCGGCCAGGGCTGGACCGACGAGGGCACGGACGCCGCCGACCAGGGCTGGACCAAGGGCGGGAGTCAGCGCTGGGCCGGCGACGGCACGGCGGGACGTGAGACTCCGCCCGCGGCGAAACCGCAACGGCCGCCGGCCGGACCTTCGCCGGCCGCCGCCGAGCCCGCCGCAGCAGCGGCAGCGACAGCCGGTTCCGCAGGGCAGGTCACGCCGGGCACGGACGAGACGGACGGTGCTCGCGTGGCCGGCCAGGCCGCGCCGCCCGCGGCGCCCCGGGTCGTTAGCAAGGAAGAGCCCCCTCCGCTGCCACGCGTCGTCAAGAAGTCGGAGTCGCCCGCCACGCCGCGTGTCGTCGGCACGCATGCCCCGACACCCGCGGCTCGCGTCATCAGTCCGCCGGCGGCACCGGTCACTCCGGCGGCCCAGCCGCCTGCCGTTCCGATTCGTCCGGCGGCCTCGAGTCAGCCGCCGGTCGCGCCGGCTCGAGCTGCCGAGCAGGTCGGCCCGGGGCCACAGCCGCCCGTCGCGCCGGCTCGAGCCGCCGAGCAGGTCGGGCCGGGGCCACAGCCGTCCGTACCGGCTACCCCGCGTGGCCCGGTCCCAGGGACGCAGGCCGACGGGGGCCACCCGCAGAGCCCGGGGTCGGACGCGCGGGAGCAGGACGGCACGCCCGACCTGACTCAGTCGCCGACGCCGGGCGGGCCGAGTCAGCCGGCCGCGAACCGCCCGGCCCCTCCCGGCACGGTGCCGCCTCTCGCTCCCGACGGACGAGGTCCCGGGCAGGAGGCACCCCTCAGCCCGGTGCCGCCGCAGGTGGCTTCCGGGCAGTCGGTTCGAGGGCCGGTCGCGCCGCAGAGGCCGCTCGATCGTTCGCTCTCGGACACTGATCCCCGGCTCGAGCTGCCGCCCGGGCAGCGCTCGCGTCGTAGTCCGCGCAGCGCCCACGTCTTCCTCGCCGAAGGCGACGACCCCTGGGCAATGGTGCCGGACGAGGCGCCCCCGGCGGCAACGCCGAGCAGTGGTCTCAGTCGTCCGGTCTCCCCGGGTGCTCCTTGGCCGGCCGACGCTTACCCGCCATCGCCAGGTAGCACAGAGCACGACGGCGGCCACCGCGGCGGGATTCCGCACGGCTCCACGCCGCCCGCTTCCGTACCGCCCGAGGCTGCCCACGGCCCCGCTACGCCGCAGGAGCCGCCGCCGGGTGTCGCGCCGCGACCGACCATCCCGATGCCGCCGGCCGCGGCACCGCGACCCGCCTCCGCCGGGGGCGGATCTTCGCGGGTCGACGTCCCGCACGCGCCGGCTCCGCGGGTGCCCTCGCCGCCGCCGGTTGTGCCGCACGCGGCGCCGACCGCGCCGGCCCCGCCTCTCGGCGCGGTTCACGGCCTGACTCCGCCGAAACCGTCACGGTCTGTGCCGCCCACGTCGGAACAGGGCCGGATCCCCGGCGATCGGATCGCTGCCGACGGAGCTCCTGCCGACGCTTCTTCCACCGGGCGGCGACCGACCGACCCCGCTCCCCGGCCCGAGTTCGTCGGCGAGGACGACGGCAGACCCGCACCTGGGCCCTCCCCCGCCCGACCGGCGCCCACCCAGCATCCGCAAGCTCCCGGCCAGGCCGGACAGCCTGGTCCTGGTTCGCCGGACGGGCAGCCGGCGGCTCCGCACAAGACCGGCGGTGCCTTCCGTCGTGCGGTGGACAAACTCTTCGGCGGTTCCTCCGGGCATGCCCCGGAGCAAGAGGAGTCGCCGTGGGCATCGCCGCCGGGCGTGACTGCGGCGGGCCGGCCGATGTCGCTCGCGTCGGCGCCGGTCAGCGCGCCGAACGGTGGACGGACGCCCGTCGCGCCGCAGAGCCCCGCGGAACGTCGGACAGCGGCTCCGCCGGCGCAGCCGCTGTCCGACGTTCCGACTCAGCCGATGGTGTCGCCTCGGACGGCGGGCATGCGGTCCGACTCGGAGCACACGGCTCCGTCCGCGGACCGACCGCAACCGGGTGCGCGATGGGGGCAGTCGCCGGACGCCGCGCCTCCAGCGGGCGGCGGACGGCCGGTCGCGCCGCAGCCGCCGGCGAGTCCGGTCGAGCGCGCCGGGCCGCCGCAGATCACGCTGCCGTTGCGGCCGCGTTCGGCACCGCCCGCCAACACCGACGCCGCGGCGCAGGAGGTGGAACAGCGTCCGTCCGGGGTGCCGGCCCCGCGGCAGTCGGCCGGCAGCCCGACCCTTGCCCCGGCGCCGACCGCGGACGGTCCGCAACGTGTCCCGACGTCTCCTGCCGCACCTGGGAGGTCCGGAAGTCGCGCCGGGACTGAGGCACCTGTCGCAACCGAGCGGAATGTGGCCTCCGAGGCACCCGCCGCTCCGGCACAAGCCGTCCAGCAGCACGCCGTCCAGCAGCAGCCCGCTCCCGGTGAGGCGCGCGCCGCGAACGACCCGACCACGGCTACCCCGCCACAGAACGCGACCGCCGCCGACGCGACCGAGTCAGCGACGGCGGCTCGCAGGTCGAGGCATGCGGGGCTGCACGACGGCGCGAAGCCGACCGACGCCGCTCCGGAGGATCCGACTCGCCTGGGGGCGCACGCGGTGCCCTACATGGATCCGGATGGCGTGTTGCACAACCTGCGGCCGATCGGACGGCTCGTCGTATCGGGGCCGGACGCGCCGCTGCGGAACGCGGAGACCGCGTTCGGTGGTCAGTGGTTCACGGCCAAGCCGGAGACGGCGACCGAGGACGGCCCCGGCCCCGGGACAGTCGAGCCGGCCGAACCGGAGCGGGTCGACCAGCAGCGAATGGCGACCGCCGGCGGTGTCCCGCAGACCGGTGGGCCTGCGGACAGCGCGGCGCGGGGCGAGACAGCCACGGGCGATGCACCCCGAGTAGGTGCGGTGACGAGCGTTGACGCGGGCACTGAGCTCGTTGCGGACCGCGCGGACCGGGGGGCGTCTTCCGATGGGGTGGCGGGACCGGGCGGTGCTACGCCCGAGGGCTTGGTGATCGATCTGGACATCACCGGGCTGTTCCGGAGCATGGCGATCACCGGCGAGCGGCCGGCACTGCGGGACGAGCGGCCAGCAGCGCGGGACGAGCGGCCAGCAGCGCGGGACGAGCGGCCAGCAGCGCGGGACGAGCGGCCAGCAGCGCGGGACGAGCGGCCAGCAGCGCGGGACGAGCGGCCGGCACCGTGCGCGCCGACTGTGGCGCAGCCGCCGGTTGACGCGGCCTCGGTTCGGGCTCGGATCGATGAACGGATGGCGTTCGACCGGGCGGCCGCGGAGCGGGACGCGCCGGTGAGCGAGCCGGAGAAGGCGCGGCCGGCGCTTTCCGCGGCCGATCTCGAGGCGATTCGGTGGCGGCTGGACGGTGGCACGTTGCGGGAGGTCGTCGACGACCGGGATGCGCTGCGTGAGCTGGGCGAACGTCTTGACGGGCCGCTGGCCGACGAGGTGGACAACATCGCCAAGGCGGGGCTGCTGAGCGTACGGGCCGAGGTCTATCGGTTGCTCGGCGAGCTGGGCATGGCGGCGGCCGCGAGCCGGCTCGCGCTGGCGCACGCCGAGTCGGCCCGGGATCCGCGGTCCGAGGTGATCGCGCAGGCGGAACTGGCGCACATTCTGCGGTTGCGGGGCGACTTCAAGGAGGCCGACCGGCTGTTCGCGAAGGCCACCGGCTCCGGGGTGCCCGAGACGCTGCGCAGTGTCGTTCATGAGAACGCGGGTCGCTCCTGCTACGACCAGGGGCGGCACATGGAGGCGCTCGATCACTTCGCTCGGGCCGTACGCCTGGGGCGGACCGACGACGCCGAGCTCGCGGCCCGGGTCGGGGTTTGCCTGGAGGCGGTCTACATCCACGTGCTGCGCGACGGCTGGGGTCCCTATCCGCGAACCCGCGAGGACATCCTCGGCATCAGCAAGCCCGCCCGAACCGTCCGCGCGCCCGCGGAAAGCGCGCCCGCTCGCAACGGAGGCACGCCGGGGAACCAACCGGCCGCCAACGGGAGCACGCCGGCGACCAACGGGCGTTCGGCCTTTGCCGCGCTCGACGAGGTGACCGCCGAGCAGCCGATCATCCGGCGGCGGTGATCCCGGTGGGCCGGTCGGCGCTCGTCCGGGATGCCGGTGCGCGGGCCATCACCGTACGCCCTCGTCCCAGCTCTTTCGCCTCGTAGAGCGCGGTGTCCGCGGCTGCCCGGAGTTCCTCGGCGGTCGTCGCGTGTGCGGGAAGTACAGCGATGCCGATGCTCAGGCCGGGCGGTCCACAGAGCAGGCTCTCGACAGTCTCCAGAGCAGCGCGCACCTCGTCGGCCGCGCGGCGGGCGCTGAACCGGTCGGTGCGCAGCAGCACCACGAACTCGTCACCGCCGAGCCGGGCGACGACGTCCTCCCCGCGCCGGGCGATCACGCGCAGGGCGTTCGCCACGGACTGCAGGGCCTGGTCGCCGACGCCGTGGCCCCAGGTGTCGTTGATCTTCTTGAAGTGGTCGATGTCGACTGCCAGCAGGGCGAGCGTCTCGCCGCTACGACTCGCCCAGGTGACCGAACGGGCCAGGTCCGCGTCGAACGACCGCCGGTTCGCCACGCCGGTGAGCGGGTCGGCCAGCGCCTGCGACTCGAGCACCTGGTGGAGTCGGTCGTTGCGGTTGCGCAGGGACGCCACGACGAACGCGGTGAGACTGAGGGCGACGGTCAGGGAGATCCAGTCGGTGAGGGCCTCGGCCAGGGTCAGCGAGGTGAACGCCACCGCGGCGTGCCCAGCCGAGATCAGCGTGAGCGTGAGGGCGGCCATCCGGTGGCTGAGGAAGTTGGCGGTGTAAAGAACAGGCCACAGGTAGAAGAGCTGGGCGCCCGCGCTGGCGTCGTGCGAGGCCAGGTTCATGGTGGCGATGATGGCGACGGCGACGTGCGGGACGAGCAGCCACCAGAGGTCCGGGATCCAGCCCGGCCGCCACCGCGCCGCCGATCCGAATCCGGCCATGAACGCGCAGGTCAGCGAGACGGCGATGACCCAGCCGACGGGGTGCTCGTCGGGCAGGACGATGCCGGTGAGAACGACGACGGGGGCCGCGGCCAGCATCAGGTACGCGACGCTGTGGGTGGCGCCGTGCTCATCGCGGAGCTGGTATCGCACCTTTTGTACGCCCTTCCTCATTACCCACAACTATCGGCGGCGCCCGGGCGAAGCTGAGGAGTTCGACGCCCCGGCGCCGCGAAAGGGAGAAACGGAACACAGCGGCGACCGGCCGGGCGAGGCGGCCGGGGACCAGGAGCGCAAGTTCGGGCGCGGTCACTCGGTGCGCAGCGCCACCACGGGGTCGAGCCGTCCGGCGCGCTGAGCGGGCACGACGCCGAAGACGATGCCGACGATGGCCGAGACACCGAATGCCAGCGCGAGCGACCACCAGGTGATCGCGGCAGGGACCGGGGTGAGGCGATCGACCAGCAGCGCGGCCGTGACACCCAGTGCCATGCCGAGCACACCGCCGATCGTGGTGAGCAGCACCGCTTCGAGCAGGAACTGCACGCCGATGTCACGGGGTCGCGCGCCCACGGCCTTGCGCAAGCCGATCTCCTTGGTCCGTTCGCGCACCGAGACCAGCATGATGTTCGAGACG
>DASRYP010000384.1:0-2478 GCA_035687165.1 Actinoplanes sp.
CGCCGCGCCACTGCAGCACGTGCCCGAGCCGGGCCTGAACGGTCGCCTTGCGCACCAGGTCACCGGCGGTGGTGGCACGCTCCACAGCGGCGCGCGCGTCTTCCAGAGCCGGATCGAGGTCCCCGAGCAGCCGCGACGCGACAGCCCGCAGGCTCAGCAGGCGGGCTCGGTCGGTGTCGCGCTCGGCATACTCGAGCTTGTCGGTGAGCCGGTCGATGACCACCCACATCGGCTCGTCGTCCTCGATCTGCTCGCGCAGGGTTCGCGGATCGTAGGAGACCGGATAGGCGGCCAGGATCTGCTCCGGGTCGGTGCGCCGGTTGCGCGGATCGGCCTGCTGCTCCCGGCGCTGCCGGATCGGTTCCGCCGGGGCGGTGGGCCGCGGCGCGTCGTTGGTTTCGGCTTTTTGCGCGTACGCCGGTGACTCCGCCGCCCGCGGCTCGGCCCCGTCGTCCTCGCCCGCGGACTCGGCGTCAGCTTCTTCTGGTTCCGTCGCCGCCTCGGCGGTTATCGGGTCGTTCTGTGCCGGTTCCGTAGCACCTTCGAGCACGGTTGTCTCGTCGGCGACCGCGTTGACAGGCTCGACCGGATCCGCCTCCTCGACCTCTGTGGTCTCGGGCCCGGCGATGGCAGCCTCGGCTGCGTGAGGCTCGTCGCCCGCAGCCTCTGAAGCTTCCGTGTCCGGCGGCTCCTCGGTTTCGCTGGAGGTGGCGACGGGCTCGACTTCCGACTGCTCGCCGACCACGGCTTCCTCAGCCGGCGCGGGCGCCATGTCCTCGATCGGTTGCGCGGCCTCGATCGGTTGCGCGGCGTCCTCACCCGGGAGCGCATCAGCGTCTGGGAGCGGTTCGGCGGCGGTGTCCTCGTGCTGAAGCGCGACGGCGGGTTCGATCGGCTCAGCGGCCACATCTTCGTCCGGCTCGGCGGCGAACTGCCGGAGGTCCTCCGCGAGGTCTTTCGCGGGGTCTCGTTCTTCGGCAGCGGCGTGGCTGTCGGCGGGCCAAGCCGGTTCCGCGATGTGAGCGTGGGTGGGTGCGAAAGGCTCGGCTGCGCGGGCGGGCGGGGCTGTGGGCGCTTCGAGAGCGGCGGCGGCGGTGTCGTAGGGCGCATCGTCGACGAGTTCGGCGTCCACGATGTCGTCATCGAGCGTCGCCACCGGCTCGGTGGCTTGCACGTCGACCGGCGCGGCGAATCCGATCAGCTCGGCCTCGACCGGCTCCTCGTCGGTGTGGGCCTTGGCTTCGGTCTCGCCGGAGGACCGAGTGCGGTGCTTGTGGTGGTCGCTCCAGTGACTTGTGTCAACGTGGCCAGGCCCGTCGGCAGGCGCTTCCGGCACGGGCCGGCCGACAGTGGGCACGTCGTGCGACGGAACCGCGCTGACCGGCTCGTCGAACCCGCTTTCGTTCGACCACGCGGGCGCGGATGCGGGCGAAACGGGTCGAGCGGTCGGGGGCTCCGTCGCGAAGGGCTGCGCGGAAACGGGCTGCGCGGGAATGGGCTGCGCGGGAATGGGCTGGGCCGAGATGGGCTGGGCCGAGATGGGCTGGGCCGAGGCGGGCTGGGCCGAGACGGGGGGCACCGGGATCGGCTGGGCCGAGACGGGGTGGGTGAAGTCGAGTTCAGGTGGGTGCGGCTGGGATGCGTCTGGACGTGTCCACCTCGGAGGTGCTGCGGCGGGCTGGGCGATGATCGATTGGATCGCGATCGGCTCGTCGTAGTCGGCGTAGGGCAGGTCGGCGTAATGCGGGGGCTGCGCCTGGGCGGCGGCGGGCTCGTCGGCGATCATCGGAGCGTGGTCGAACGGGCCGTCTCCGTGGCCGGTCGGACCGTCGAGATCGGGCGCGGACGTCTCGGCCCGGTTCGGCACGATGATGGGCAGCGCGCCGGAAGGAACGAACCAGTCCTGCTTCTCGGGCACGCCGCTGACCGGACGGGTCTCGTCGATGAGCGCTTGGGTCGGGGCCTCAGCCACCGTGGACTGGTCCGCCGTCTGCTCGGCTGGTGACGTCTCCGCGGCGGGCCAGGCGGTCGGTTCCGACACGACTGGATCGGAGACGGCGGGCGGGGCGCTGGTCGGTGCGGGCTCCAGGATGGGTTCGGTCACGACCGCCTGAGCCGTGGGCGTCTCGGCGATCGACTGCGGGGACGGCGACGGCAGGGGAGTGACCGCGCCGAGGCCGCTCTGGGAGAGCAACCAGCCCAGGCCGTGAGGTTCTTCATTCCCGGCGGCGGATGACGGAGGCTCGGGAGCGGGCATCGCGGAAACGGGGTGTGGGTCTTGGGCGGTGGGCTCTTCGGGCACGGGGGAGCCGTCCCAGACCGAGCCGCTCCGGACGGCCTGCGACTCGTCAGCCGGGTGTGCTGCGCCGGGCTGAGCGGGTGCGGGCGAGGTCTGGCGCGCGGCCGCCGGGTCGTGGTGAACAGCGTCGGTGGTCGGGTGCGCCGTCGGGGGTGCTGCGGGGCTCGACACCGGGCGCA
>DASRYP010000385.1:0-2415 GCA_035687165.1 Actinoplanes sp.
CTGCCACTTGTCGCGGGTGAGCTGGGGTCGCGGGTATTCGGGCAGGGCGTTTTCCGGTCCGACCTTCGCGGTCCACGGGGTGGCCAGGGGCGGGATGCCGGGATGCCAGGTGGGGGCCGCGGACGCGGGAACAGCGGCGCCGATGACGAGGAGGACGGTCGCGGAGGCGGCGGCGAGCAGCAATCGGGCACGGGGATGTGTTGTCACGCGCGAGTTTCCCTTCGAGGCGAGAGGGGTTACGCTCGGGCTCACTCAGGAGCAAACACATCTCAACAACCTTGTTCACATTTCGTCAAGGTTTCATGGGCATCTATCTCTACACCACCGCCGTGGGGATCGCGCTCTAGGCGAACACCCAGCCGACGAGCAGACCCACGACGGCCCCGCTGACCAGCAGGCCGGCGCCGAAGCGGCGGGTCTCGGGGCGCCACACCGAGCCGACGCCGACCAGCAGATAGAGCGGGATCCAGGCCCAGAACGGGGTGGCCAGCCCGGCCAGCGACGGGAAGAGCGTCATCGGGCCGACGGCGGCGCACGGGCCGACGCAGCCGAGGGCCAGACCGCTGAGCAAGCCGGCGAGCAGGGGCGGGTCGATCAGCCGCGCCCGCAACGGTGGGGAGGCGACGGTGAGCACCGGGTCGTCCCCGGGGTGCTGGGTCACGGTGATCAGGTAGCCGGCCGGGTCGTGGACCACCAGGACGCGCCCGTCGCGGCCGTTCGTGTCGTCGATCCGGCAGCCGGCCTGTTCCCACAGCTCGCGCGTGCCGTCGTACACCTCGCCGGCTTGGTCTCCCAGCCCGGGGAGCCGGCCGCCGCGCACCAGCCGGGGGCCGCCGGGCGGGGTTCTGAGCAGGGCCGGCGGGATCGGGTCGAGGTGCAAGCCGGGTAAAGCGTGCAGGGTGGCTTCCAGGCGGCGCTCGACGCCCGGGAGCACCGCCGTACGGCTGCTCTGGCTCACCCCTGTCAGCCTCGCCGACGCCGCGGCCGGCCGGGCGATTTATCGAAAAGTCAGGTGGCGCCGTCGGCGACGCGGGCCACTCGGGTGCGCAGCTCGGTGCCGGGATCGAGTTCGGCGCCGGGCTCGGGGCGGCCGGTCATACCGAGCAGGTCCTCGCGCAGACCGTCGAGCCAGACCCGCAGGTCGGACACGATGTAGAGGTCCTGCCCGAGATCATCCGGCCACGGGACGGGCGCGGGGGGATCGGGTGGCCGGGCCGGAGTCCGGTTCTGCCGCAGCAGCTCGCCCGACCGGTCGTAGTTGGCCGCCACCTCCCCCGCCAGCATCGAGAGTTGCGACACGCAGGGCAGCAGCCCACCGGCCGGGCACGAACGCACCAGCGCCTCCGCCCCGCGTACGGCATGGTGGCCCGCGATCAGAGTCGCCTGCCAGTCGATCATGCCGGGCCTGGGCCGCTCGCTCTGGTAGAGCGCGAACGACGCCTCCGCGAGTTGCCCCGCCCGCCGGGCACTGGGCATCGCGTGCCCCGGCGTCATCCCGTCGGCCATCACCTCGACCGTCTCGCGCACCACGTCCGCCGACGACTGCAGGAACGTCCCCGCCGCCCGGTGCAGTTCACCCCCGCCACCGCGGGGCCAGGCGAAGAGCCCGATGAGTACGCCGACCGCCGCGCCGATCAGCACGTCGGTGACCCGCTGCTCGGCCAGCCGCCAGTCGACCGGCGTGACCTGCGCGAAAATCAGCGTGATGACCAGCGTGAACAGCGCCTGCGACCAGCCGAGTCCGAGCAGCGGCCCGGCGGCGAACCCGGCGATCATCACCACCGGCAGCAGGATCACGTAGACGATCGGGTCGACGCCGAGCAGCAGGATGCCCGCCGCCACGATCGAGCCGCCGATCGTGCCGATCAGCGCGGGCCGCAGCGTCGAGCGGGTCTCGGCGGCCGAGGTGCGCAGCACGGTCAGGATCGTCAGCAGCACCCAGAAGCCGTGCGACAGGTCAAGTTCCCCCGCGATCAAGCGGGCCACCGCCAGGGCCGTCGCGAGGCGCAGAGCACCCTGGAAGGCGACCGAGCGCGGAGTGAGATTCTCCTTCAGGCGGTGCCACCACAGGGCCGGGGTGGGCTGGTAGGCGTACCAGAAAAGCCCTGGCCGGGCCGCCGGCGGCGTGGGGTCCGGATGGGTCGGCCGCTCCCCCGCCGCGATCCGCACCGCGAAGACCAGCGACTTGGTCCACTCTCCGAGTGACAGGGCGAGCGAGCCCAGCCGGAGCCGGTCGTACGGCACCCCGTTCGGGTCGGTGTTCATCCGGGCCGCACGGAACTCGGTGAGCGACGCGAGCACGCGGTCGGTGTCGGGCAGCGGCCCCGTGCCGCGCAGCCAGGCCCCGGTGACGTCGACGCAGCCCGCCGTGGTGCGCAGCAGCTTCGTCGCGGCGTCGCGGGTGAGCGCCTGGTA
>DASRYP010000386.1:0-2552 GCA_035687165.1 Actinoplanes sp.
CCGAGCGGCGCCGCACCGCCGTACGGGGTCGGGTCGCGTCAGTTGTCTTTCAGGAACCGCTGACCGCGCTGGATCCGCTGATGCCCGCCGGCCGCCAGATCGCCGGGCCGCTCCACCGGTTCCAGGGACTGCGCGGCGACGCCCTGCGGAACGCCGTCCGCGCGGCCCTCGACGAGGTGCGCCTGACCGACACCGACCGGATCGCCCGCGCCTACCCGCACCAGCTCTCCGGCGGGCAGCGCCAGCGGGTGGCGATCGCGATGGCGCTCGCCTGCCGGCCCGAGCTGCTGATCGCCGACGAGCCGACCACCGCGCTCGACGTCACCGTCCAGGCCGAGATCCTCGACCTGCTCGACCGGCTGGTCGCCACGCACGGCACGGCGCTGCTCTTCATCACCCACGACCTGCCGGTGGTCGCCAACGTCGCGCGGCAGGCGTACGTGCTGCGGGCCGGACGGGTCGTCGAGTCGGGGCCGACCCTCGACATCATCGAGCGGCCGACCGACCCGTACACCCGGACCCTGGTCGAAAGCGCCCGCCGGTTCGATGCCGCCCTCGGGAGGGACCGTGACTGACCCGATCCTCGAGGCCGACCACGTGGGTTTCACCTATCGTGGTGGCGCACCGGTGCTGGAAGACGTGTCGCTCGCGGTGCACCAAGGGCGGAACGTCGCCCTGGTGGGGGAATCGGGCGCGGGCAAGACGACGTTGCTGCGGATCCTGCTCGGCCTGGCCCGGCCGACCAGCGGGCTCGTCAAGTTCGACGGGAGCCCGCTGACCCGGACTCGGCTGCGGGACTATCGGCGGGCGGCCCAGGCCGTCTTCCAGGATCCGTACTCGTCGCTCGACCCGCGCCACACGATCGGCCGCATCGTCGCCGAACCGCTGCGCGGCCTGGGCCTCGGCACCGACCGCGACCGGGTCACCGACGCGCTGGACGCGGTCGGCCTGCCCGCCGACACGGCCGGCCGCTACCCGCACGAGTTCTCCGGCGGCCAGCGCCAGCGCATCGCGATCGCCCGCGCGGTGGTCTGCGACCCGCGGCTGCTGCTCGCCGACGAGCCGGTGAGCGCACTCGACCTCACCACCCGGGTGCGGATCGTCGACCTGCTGGCGTCGCTGGGCGTCGAACGCGACCTGACCATCCTGCTCGTCTCGCACGACCTCGGCGTGGTCGCCGAGCTGTGTCAGCAGACCGCCGTGCTGGAGCACGGCCGCCTGGTCGAACAGGGCGACACGGCCGCGGTCCTCGGCGCACCGAGCCACTCGTACACCCGGAAACTGCTAGCCAGCGTCCCGCGCCTGCCCTCGTGATCCACGCGGTTGCGCACTTGTTCCACCCTGACCAGCCCCACAACATGCATGGATGTCCCCAGACACCACCCTCTCCCCCTATCAGCAGATCGCCGCGGAGCTGAGACACCGGATCTTCACCGGCACGCTGGCGGTCGGCGCGAAGCTGCCCAGCGAACACACGCTCGCCGGCGAGCACCGCGTCGCCCGCACAACAGTCCAGTCCGCGCTGCGCGTGCTGCGCACCGAGGGCCTGATCTCGTCCCGAAAGGGCGCGGGCAACTTCGTGACAAGCCTGGCCGTCGTCGACGCGCACCGCTGTCCCGCCCGGGTTGAGCTGGACCACCAGCAGGTCGGCTGGCTCAGCCGGCTGCCCCGGCCGGCACACGGGCTCGACCGGGTGCTGCACTGCGAGCTGGAACATCCCCACCCCGGCGGGCACGCGGGCCTGGCCCAGCACGCCGCGGGCATCGGCTGGTGGGTGCAGTGGACACTCAGCGCCTCCGAGATCAACGCGGTCGCGAACTGCGCCGCGATCCGCACCGCCGAGCACCAGGACGACAATCACTGCCTGCTCTTCCGCGACCACCCCGGCCGCCACCTGTTCGGCACCGACTACGCAACCTGACCGCATCCCGCGCGGCGGTTCCGACCGCCGCACGCCTCGGGGTCGTGCAGGCCGCGCCTCCCCTGCCGTCGTCCCCGCCGAACCGGCCCACGCTGCGTAATTAGGCGCCACGGAGCGTGACAGTCGCCGCAGGCATGGCGATGTGCCCGGCGCGGCTGTTTCTTGACGGAGCACATGAAGTCGGAAATTCGCGCGCGACGCACAGCATTATCGACGTCTAACGATCAACTTGGCGTTTCGGGGTGCAACGATCCGATCGTTTGTTGCGAGAAGATTACGCGTGCGATAGCAGCAGAATCCGCGCGGCGGCCCCGACCGACTCGCCGGCCGCTCGATCTCCCCCATGCGGTCGCGAGCGAGCATACAGGGACCGGCCGCCACCCGCGGGGACGGCCGGAGCCTCCCCGAGTGAGCAGGCCGGCAAGGGGGCGTGGGCAATTGGATCAACTCGTCGAGCGGGCTGGTGAGCTCATCGCGTTTCCGTCCACGTCGGACCGGCCCGGCGAGCCGGGACGCGCGCTCGACTCCAGGTAGGGAAAAAAGAATGGCGGAGTCCCTCCTTGTGAGAGGAGACCCCGCCACCGACAGCGCGACCGTGTTCCGGCCACGCCTCGCGTCGAGGACGAACGCT
>DASRYP010000387.1:0-2368 GCA_035687165.1 Actinoplanes sp.
AACAAACGTGGGGGCGACTCTTAACTCCAGCGCGGTCAACCGATCCCCAAGGCTGACACTTCGGATTAGCCACTTCCCGGACCCGCTAGCACCAAGGTAGCCCCACTGACCTCGCTGTTCCAGGCACAACCAGGCGTTTAGCCAGGTTGTGAGTACCGACACCTACCCGGTCACCGGCTCGTCCGGGAGGTGGTCCGCTCGACCACCTTGTCGACCGGGCTGGACTTGGCGGCGCTCCGACCCTGACCGCGAAGGATGTCTGGACCGTACGTCAGCCGGAGTAGACCTCCAGTGTGGAGAGCTGCCCGGCCGGCCAGCCGGTGTTGCCGGTGATGGTGACCCGGACGTAACGGGCCTGCGCGGCGGTGCCGGTCACGGTGACGGTGTTGCCGGTGGCGGGGTCGAAGACGCGGGCCGCGGAGCCGGCCAGGGTGGTGAACGACGAACCGTTCGTACTGGTCGCGACGGCCAGCGTCTGGGTGCGGGAGCCCCAGCCGGGTGGCAGCTTGAGGACGGCGCGGCCGACTGTCGTGGTCGTGCCGAGGTCGACCTGGATCCACTGGGGGAACACGTTGTTGGTGCTCTCCCAGTAGGACGCGGTGCTGTTGTCGACCGTGTTCGCCGGGCTGTAGGGGCCGTTGGTGCTGCTCGCGCTGGTGGGTCTGCCGGCGGCGAGATCTCCGGTCGGCGGGTTCGGTGGCGTGCCGGTGGTCGGCTGCGTCGGGCGTACGGCGGTCAGGGCGATCTGGCCCTTGAGCATCTTGCCGCCGTCCTGCGTGATCCGCAGGTAGTAGTCGGCGGAGCAGAACGTGCCGTCCTCGTCGAGCGGGCGGATGCCGCTGCCGGCCGGGACCGAGGCGGCCGTCTCGGCGGTCTTGGCGATCTGGTTGCCCTCGTTGTACTCGTCGAACATCGACACGTAGAGACCCTGCGAACCGATCTTGATCATGTTGTAGATGCTGCGCCAGTAGTAGTCGCCGTGCTGACGGGCGCCGTCCGAGAGGTCGCCCGGGAGTACACAGGGCTGGTAGTCGATGCCGTTGGCGGCGCAGTCGGCGACGTCGGGCGTGTTCACGTTGACGAGGTAGTTCTCGAGGTTCTCGATCCGGCGGGCGCGGCCGACCATCCACGGCGAGATCATGTTGAAGGCGTGGTAGACCTCGGAGAAGCCGGGACGGCTGTCGTCGACGCCGCGGCGCCAGTGGGTGGGGACACCGCCGATCACGTAGCAGCCCTGGGCCTTGAACCAGTTGACGACGTCGAGGCAGGGGGCGGGGGTGAACGGACGGTCGTTGTCGCTGAAGCCGAAACCCCAGATGCAGACGACCGGCTTGCCGTTCTGCCGCGCGTAGGCCGACGACGACGTATGCGCGGACATCTTGGCAGTCCAGTCCTGCTTGATCTCCGTCTGCATCGCAGTCCAGTTGGTGACGTCGTACATGATGTAGTACTTGCGGCCGGTCGCCTCGGCCGCCGTGCGCACCTTGGTCGCCATCGCGTCGCGGGTGGGGCCTTCGTCGCCCATCGGGTTGAACCGTTGCAGCGCCGCGGTGTCGATGCCGTACGTCCGCATCCACTGGAAATGCGTGTCGACGGTCTGCTGGTCGTACGAGGAGAAAAGCGTCGCGGGGCTGCCGTTGCCGAGATTCGGGTATGCCGTGGGGTAGGTATGGGTGTAGTCGCGCATGTCCGGCCAGGACACGATCGTCGTGTTGGTGGACGACGGCGGCTGGAAGCGGTCGCGGCTCCAGTGCCACCAGCCGCCGATCGGGGCGCCGTCGCCGGGGCAGGCGAACCACCCCTGATAGCCGACGCTGATCTTGCCGACGACGTCGCCGGGCGGGGACGCGGCGTGCGCGGGGGAGAAGTCGGTGAGCACCGCCGCGGCCGACCCGAAGGCGGCCGCGGACAGCAGGGTCCGGCGGGTGACGGGCATGGGGAGCTCCTGTTGATCCGGGGGTGATGGGGGAACGGATCTTGATCCGGGGGATGATGGGGAACGGATCGACGGTCATCGTGACAGCTGCGTTCACGCGAACGCAATAGTTGGACCGATCATTGAAATAATGCGAACATCGAACGGAAATCTCAGCACCGCCGAAGCGGACGGTTCAGTGCGGTCAGGAGGAGGGCTCAGCGGATACGGCGGACGACCTCGTGGTGGGTCACGGTCCGCTCGCGTTCGATCAGGTAGTCGTCGTCCTCGTCGTAGAAGACGGCGAGCTCGATGTTGTCGCCGGCGAAGCCGCGGATGTCGTCGAGCGAATCCCACCAGCTGACCGTCCTGACCTCCGACCGGCCGTCGCCGAGGTCGCGGACCCACATCTCGGCGCCCTGGTTGCCGGGGGTGGCGCGATAGCCGGCCAGG
>DASRYP010000388.1:0-2376 GCA_035687165.1 Actinoplanes sp.
GAGCCCGTCGAGCGCCTCGGTCAGCTCCGCGTGGCCGGCGGCGACGATCGCGGACCTGTGGTCGAGATGGGTACGCGTACTCGCCAGCGAGCGGGCCAGCGCGGGAAGCGGCAACGGGTCGCCGGCCAGGTGGTCGCGCAACCGCGCGGCCTGGTCGCGTAGGGCGCCTGGGGTGGCGCCCGAGAGCACGAAGGGCCGGGGCCCGGCCGGCTCGTCCGGCGGCACGACCGTCTCCGCCGCCGGCGCCTCCTCGATGATGACGTGGGCGTTGGTGCCGCTGATGCCGAACGACGAGATCCCGGCCCGGCGGACGCGCCCACCCGTCGGCCAGTCGGCGGCCTCGGTGAGCAGCCGCGCGGGGCCCGCGTCCCAGTCGACCAGCGGGGTCGGCTGGTCGACGTGCAGGGTGCGCGGGAGCCGCTCGGCGTGCAGGGCGCCGACCATCTTGAGCACGCCGGCCAGCCCGGCCGCCGCCTGGGTGTGCCCGATGTTCGACTTCAACGACCCGACCAGCAGCGGTCGCTCGCGCTCACCTGCGTACGCGGTGACGAGCGCGGCACCCTCGATCGGGTCGCCGAGCGCGGTGCCGGTGCCGTGCGCCTCGACCGCGTCCACGTCGGACGGTTCGAGCCGCGCGTCGGCGAGGGCCTGCCGGATCAGGTCGCGCTGGGCGGTGCCGCTGGGCGCGGTAAGGCCGTTGGAGGCGCCGTCGGCGTTCACCGCCGAGCCGCGGACCAGGGCCAGCACCGGGTGGCCGAGTCTCCGGGCGTCGGCCAGCCGCTCCACGAACACCATCGCGACGCCCTCGGCCAGGCCGGTGCCGTCGGCCCCGGCGGCGAACGCCTTGCACCGGCCGTCGGCCGCGAGGCCCTGCTGCCGGGAGAACTCGATGAGCGTCTCCGGGGTCGACATCACGGTCACCCCGCCGACCAGGGCCGCCGAGCAGTCGCCGGCGCGCAGGGCCCGTACGGCGAGGTGCAGCGCCACCAGCGACGAGGAGCAGGCGGTGTCGGTCGCGACCGCCGGGCCCTCGAGCCCGAGGGTGTAGGAGATCCGGCCGGCGTTGACGCTCGCGGTGGTGCCGGTGAGCAGGAATCCCTCGGTGCCGGCCGCGTCCTCGTTCCAGCGCGGGCCGTAACCCTGGTCCATGACGCCGACGAAGACGCCGGTCCGGGTGCCGCGCAGCGAGTCGGGCGCGATCCCGGCCCGTTCCAGAGTCTCCCAGGCGGTTTCGAGCAGCAGCCGCTGCTGCGGGTCCATCGCGAGTGCCTCGCGCGGCGAGATGCCGAACAGCCCGGCGTCGAAGTCGCCGGCGTCGGCCAAGAAGCCGCCCTTGCCGGTGCTGGAGCGCCCGGCCCGGGACGGATCAGGGTCGTGCAGCTCGGCGACGTTCCAGCCGCGGTCGCCGGGCAGGTCGCCGATCGCGTCCCGGCCCTCGGCCAGTAGGGTCCACAGGTCTTCCGGCGACTGGACGCCGCCCGGCAGGCGGCAACCGGCGGCCACGATCGCGATCGGGTCATCCTCCGGGCGCGCCGCGGCCGGGCCGTCCGCCGGCGCCCGGCGGGCCGCGCCGGAGAGGTACGCGGCCAGCGCCTCGGCGGTCGGATGGTCGTAGACGGCGGTCACCGGGACGGGGCGCCCGGTCCGCGCGGCCAGCCGGGCGGCGATATCGGTGATGACGACCGAGTCCACCCCGAGGTCGCGGAAGGTGCGGCCGGGGTCGATCGCGTCGGCGTCGGCATGCCCCAGCGCGGCGGCCACGGCCGAGGCGACCAGCCGCGCGGTGACCGGGCGGCGGGCCACCGGGGCGGCGGCCGGCCCGTCCAGGTCGGCGAGGGCCGAGTCGAGCCAGTAGGCGGTGCGCTGGAACGCGTACGTGGGCAGGGCGACGGTGGCCGACCGGTCGGGGGCCCAGATGCGGCTCCAGTCGACGGTCACGCCGTGCACATACGCCTCGGCGAGCGCCGCCTCCCACCGACCGAGGTCGCCCTCGTCGCGGCGCAGCGTCGCCAGCACGACCGCGTCGCGCCCGGCAGCCTGCGCGGTCTGCCCGATCGGCAGCAGCATCATCGGGTGCGGGCTGACCTCGAGGAAGACGTCGATCCCGATCTCCAGGGCGGCGACCGTGGCGTCCTGGAAGCGCACCGGCTCGCGCATGTTGCGGAACCAGTAGTCGGCGTCGAGCGCGCTGGGGTCGATCCGGCCGCCGACCGCGCCAGCGAAGATCGGCACGTCGGTGGCGACCGGGGCGACCGTGCCCAGCGCTGCCCGCAGCGGTTCCCGAATCACGTCGACCATCGGCGAGTGCGAGGCGAACGTCGCGGCCAGCAGCCGGGCCCCGACGCCGTCGGCGACCAGCATGTCGACGAGCTCGCC
>DASRYP010000389.1:0-2599 GCA_035687165.1 Actinoplanes sp.
CTCTTGCCGGGTGAGCCCGATCCGCGCCTCCCGGGCGCCGCGACCGAGAGCACGCCAATTCCCGCCCTGTCGAATCCCTGCGATCAGCCGGCCAAGGTGCTGGTCTTCGGCGACGACACGCTCAGCCGCGCCGGCCTCGTGCCTCAGCTCCGGGCCATGGGCGCCGAGGTGACCGACGGCGCCACGCTGCCCCAGAACCTCGCCGGCTACGACGTGGTCTTCCACGTTGGCTTCCGCGTCCCGCTCACGGCCCTGGAGCGCGAGCGCCTGGCGCTGTTCCTCGAGGACGGCGGCGCCGTGCACCTCACGGGCGAACGCCCCTGCTGCGAGCTGGTCAACGACTCGCACACGGTCTTCGTCCGCCAGGTCGTCGCCGGCGGCCAGAACATCACCCTCGGACGCCAGGGCGACGTCCTCAGCCTGTTCGGCGACTCCTTCTTCCCCTACGCCGCCAATCCCGGCGCCAAGGGCGGCATCACCACCACGCCCAACACCGTGACCCAGCTCCGGCTGGTGTCCCCGGGCGGCATCGGCGGCATCACGAACCCGAGCAACGTCCTGCTGACCGGCCTGAACGGCGCCGTGGTCGGCGCGGTCTGGGACAAGACCGACCTCGTCCGCCGCGGCGGGCGCCTGACCGTCATCATGGACACCAACTGGCTGAACAGCCTGTCGTTCGCCGACAACCTCGAGCTGCTCGAGAACATGCTCGGCTTCATGTGCCGCGCCACCCCGGCGGACGAGGACCAGGACGGCGTGATCGCCCGGCTCGACTGCAACGATTTCGACGCCACGGTCGGAAACTTCCTCTTCGAGGACGACTTCTCGCAGAGCACCGGCTTCTTCTCCCCGACCCCGCAGCTCGACGCTCCCTGGGGCTACCAGGACGGCATCACGTTCGCCGCGGACGGCGGCCAGCAGGCGCAGCTCGGACAGCCGCGCGACTGGAGCGACGTGGTGGTGTTCGCCAAGCTCTCGGCCAGCGGCACCAAGACCAACTGCGGGCTGGAGAGCGGCCAGGAAGCCTGCACCAGCACGGACCGCTGGCGCGCCGGCGTGGTTCTGCGCGCGGCCGAGGACGCCGATCAGGACGAGGGCTACCACGGCTATCGCTGCGCGCTCTCCTCCAACGCCGTGAACGGCTGCTTCGAGGACGGGCTGTTCCTGCAGATCGGCGAGTTCATGGACGCACCCGAGGACGATGTCGACTCCGAGTGCGCCCGCGCCGGCACCTGCCCGCCCAACACCACCTTCGACCAGCTCGGACGCCAGAATCACGAGCTCATCGACCTCGGCGCCGGCGACACTGGCTACATCACCTTCTATGCGGTGGGCCAGAACATGCACTGCGAGGCCGTCAGCGACGACGGCCAGGTGGTGACCGTCACCGGCACGGACGACAGCTTCGCCACCGGCACCGTCGCGCTCTCGACGCTGAACATCTACGGCGAGTTCGACTTCGTCCGCGTGTGCCAGGCACTGGCGCTGCCCGGGCAGGCCAGCACCTCGGTCCCCTGAAGCGCCCGCGCACCCGGCCCGATATCCGACTGGCCGGGCCCGATCTGAACGGCGCTTACCATGACGGCGCAGTCATAGTGCCGGTGACTTTTCGTTGACGTCCCGGAGCCGCCAGCCCCAGGCCAGGGCCACTTTCCGGTACATAACGCAACGGCCACTACAAAAAGCGACCATGTGCCCCTGCTCTCCCTGAAGGAGGTACGTGGTTTTAATTTTGCATGTAGGTCGTGCCCATGACACCCGTCGGGGGTGACCATGTCATGGGCGATTCGGCGGCCCGCTCGCGGCCTCCGGCACGCCAGCGAGGTCGAGCGCGCGGCGACGTCGCTGCCTCCGGGGCAGTCTCCGGCGCGCCACATCCTGTCATGCGCACTGACCGCTGCGCGACCGGGGGTCGCTCACGCTCGGCGACCGCTCATAACTCCGATCAACGCAGCATCGACACACGGTCTTTTCACTTGAAAAAGTTCGGTCTCTTCAAAAGAATCCGCCCCCACCGAGAGCCCGGCTGCGCGCATCCGGTCGCCCCCGTGGGTCTGGTCCCCGCTTCTCCTCGCCTCGTCATCGTCATCGTCAAGGATTCCCTATGCTTCACCTGAAAGTTGAGTCCCCCTTGCATGCCTCCTCGTCCGGGCGGGCCATGGAGGAGCTCGAGGCTCGGGTCGAGCGAGCCCGCGCAGTGTTCCGCGAGCAGGCCGCCGCCATCGCGGCCCTGGCCCAACGAATCGATGACAGCTTCACGCGCGCGGTCGCGCTGCTGCACGCGACCCCCGGCCACGTGATCGTCTCGGGGATGGGAAAGTCGGGGCTGATCGGCCAGAAGATCGCCGCGACCCTCGCGTCCACCGGCACCCCGAGCTTTTTCGTCCACCCGGCCGAGGCCTACCACGGCGACCTGGGCATGATCACCTCGCAGAACACGGTCGTGCTGCTCTCCTACAGCGGCGAGACCGAGGAGGTGGTGCGGCTGCTACCGCATCTGCGCCGCATGCGGGTTCCGTTGATCGGGCTGGTGGGGCGCATGGACTCCACGCTCGCGGGCCAGGTCGACGTCGCGCTCGACGTCTCGGTGGCGAGGGAG
>DASRYP010000390.1:0-3523 GCA_035687165.1 Actinoplanes sp.
TGCATTGACGTGGTGGACATGAATGCTCTATCGACCGACACACGAGCGATCGAAGCGATCGATCTGGCGAATCTTGTTCGTTGGGACACTGCGGCAACTCCGGCGCACCGGGGCCGAGTGCCTGGTTGTAGTCAGCGATCATGGCCGGGTCAGAGACCCAGGTGTAGATCCGCGTCGATTCCGGGGAGGCGTGGCCGAGTCTCTTCTGCAAGGTCAGCTCCCGCATGCCGCCCAGGGGGGCGGGCGAGTGTTCGGGTATGCCGAAGGCAACGCCGGGGCGGTTCAGATGATCGCCGGGTGGGACAAGAGGGCCGCGTGTACGTGTTTCTGTGTGCGCTCGAGCAGTTCCACCAGCGGGGGCCAATTGCAGCGACATCTTCGCCGCGGTGTCGGGTCCGCCATGCGTGCCACGACGGAAAGCGAATGCCGATTGCTTCAGCCATTCGGATTCGACAGTGGCGGCTACCGTCCGAGTTGGGCACTCGAAGGGAGGGTGGCGGGGCGGACCGACCGCGGGGTACGAAAAGGCGGGCAGCACGTCGAACGTGCAACCGACCGCCGGCCCCTTGCCAGGAACGGTGGCCGATGCGCTACGCGCGAGACCCGTGAACGACGGCGAATAGGTACTCCTCGGCGGTGGCCAGATCTCCGACGTCAAGGCGAACAAGGTCTTGGGTCTATGCCAGCAACTTGGCACTAGACGAAACACTCACTGACAGCAAGGCGATAGGTAGTTACATCAAGCGAGATGCAAGCACTGACAGCAACCGAAACCGTGCCCCATAAGCGTGATATGCCTCGTTGACTCTACATTCCTAGTGGCTACCATTCGGCTCCAATGATGATCTCGGCTCCCGGTTTGTCAAGATCAACGGCCTGCTTTGCCTCAATTGTCTTCAGTATCCGAAAAGGCCGTGCCAATGAAGTGAAAATGCAGGTGCCGAAAATCTGAGAGTCGAGCGCTGACAGATTACTGAAACCTCACACCTTTCCCCTGGAGCCCACCCCTATCCACGTGTCCGACGAGGTTCTCGATGACCTGCGCACCAGGCTCACCTTGACCCGTCCGCCGCTGGACGAGGGGAATGGGGACTGGTCCTACGGCGTCCCCGACAGCTACCTGCATGAGCTGGTCGACTACTGGCGGGATGGCTACGACTGGCGCAAGGCCGAGGCCGCCATCAACGCCTACGAGCACTACCAGGTGAGCGTCGCCGGCGTCCCGGTGCATTTCCTGCGCAAGCCCGGCCGCGGCCCCCGCCCGATCCCGGTGATCCTTACCCACGGCTGGCCGTGGACGTTCTGGCACTGGTCGAAGGTGATCGACTCGTTGGCCGACCCGGCCACGTTCGGCGGTGACCCCGCCGATGCGTTCGACGTCATCGTGGCGTCCCTGCCCGGCTTCGGCTTCCCCGGCCCGCTCACCGGCTTTTCGGACGTCAACTTCTGGAAGGTCTCCGACCTCTGGCACACCCTGATGACCGAGACCCTGGGGTACGAGAAATACGCCGCCGGGGGCTGCGACATCGGCGGATCGTCTCCAGCCAACTCGGCCACAAGTACGCCGACGAGCTGTACGGCATCCACATCGGCTCCGGTCTGCCGCTCGACTTCTTCACCGGCCCCCGCGCCTGGGACTTCGCCCGGAATCGGCCCCTCACCGACGACCAGCCCGCCGATGTCCGCGCCCGCATCATCGCGCTGGACCACCGCTCGGCGTCCCACCTCGCCGTGCACATGCTCGACGGCGCCACCCTGGCCCACGGGCTGAGCGACTCACCCGCCGGGCTGCTCGCCTGGCTGCTGGAGCGCTGGAACGCCTGGAGTGACAACGGGGGCGACGTCGAGTCCGTCTTCACCAAGGATGACCTACTCACCCACGCCACGATCTACTGGGTGAACAACTCCATCGCCACGTCGATGCGCTACTACGCCAACGCCAACCGCTACCCTTGGGCCCCCGCCCACGACCGCACCCCGGTCGTGCAGGCCCCGGTCGGCCTCACCCTCGTCACGTACGAGAACCCGCCCGGCATCCACACCGCCGACGAGCGCGTCCGGGCGTTCAAGACCGGCCCGCAGGCCGATTGGTTCAACCACGTCAACGTCACCGCCCACGACCACGGCGGCCACTTCATCCCCTGGGAGAACCCCGATGCCTGGGTGAGCGACCTGCGCCGCACCTTCCGTGGCCGCAGACCCTGAACGACTGTGCGGGCTCGCCCGGCGACGGGGCCGCGCCGGCGGTGGGCACGATCACGCGCCATGCCGGCCCTCTGACAGGCAGGACCGTTCAGGCGCCGGAGTGGATGGGATCCTCGGTAGGAGTCGACTCGAGCGAGGACAGGTAGTCCGCGAGGCGGGCTGAGCCGGTGAGCATCGCCCGACCGCGGGCCGTGACCCGCTCGCGCCACTGCTCGATCGACGCTGCCAGCGGGCCCGGGCCGCCGGCAGCGTGGACTTGCTCGATCACGGCCGCGATGTGCTGCAGCGGGTAGCCGCCTCGGCGCAACAGATGAGCGAGTTCGGCGTCGCGCACGTCGTCGGCGTAGTAGGCGCGCGTGGTCCGTGACCGGGCTGGGGTCAGGATGCCGGCTCGTTCCCATTTGCGCAGCGCGGCCGGGGTGACACCGAGGCGATGGGCGAGGATCCCGATCGAGACGGGCTCCTCGGAGGCCAGCGTGGCCGGCGGGCCAGAGGCGAGCAGGACGACCGCTGAGGCGACTCGTTCCACGGTTTCTCGGTCACGGTGAAGCTGTACGTGAGCGGTGTCGAGCACGGCCAGCGCCGTCGGGAGGTCGCCGCGGAGCACAGATTTCATAATCTCGCCGGCGGCGCGGTAGCCGTATCCCGCGATGAGCGCGACGTAGGCGGCGAGCGCGCCCACGTGGTCATCGGTGTAGACCCGGTAGCCGTTCATGGTGCGGGCGGCGGGCGGGATCATTCCGGCTTGCTCGTAGTTGCGGACCGCCTGCGCGGACAGCCCGTGTGCCCGGCCCAGATCCACGGGTCGGTACCTCGCGGTTTGAGGCTTCAAGTGCAGGCTCCGAGGAGAATTGTGGCGAAGGCTCACACGCTGGTTCAACGATACGGTTGAGGTCATGGCTTTCGACACCGAGTTGCTGTCCCTTGTCTGCGCCCGCCGGCCGCGCCTTCTCGCGATCGGTGAGCCCTACCACGGTGAGCCGGCGTTCCCCCGCCTGCGTAACCGGATCCTCGAAACACTCGCCGGGCGAGGTTTCCGGTCGATCGCGATCGAATCGGATCGGGCCGCCGGCCTCGCCGTCGACGACTACGTCCAGGGCCGCAGCGACGAGGTGGACCTGAGCACCGGCATCAGTCACGGCTGGGGTGCTCACCCGGCCACCCGCGAGCTGGTCGACTGGCTACGCGAACGCAACGAGAAACTGCCACCCACAGAGCGCGTCACCTTCCATGGCTTCGACGCCCCAACCGAGATCACCGGTGCGCCCAGCCCCGGCCCCGTGCTGCGTGAGCTGTGCGAATACCTCGGCGCAGCGAC
>DASRYP010000391.1:0-13952 GCA_035687165.1 Actinoplanes sp.
GGAACGTCGCGCGGGCGGAGTCGGCCAGCGAGACCACGTCGATCGGCTCGTCCACCGGCAGCGCGGCGAGGTCGTCGAGCGACCGGGCGACGTCGAGCCCGTAGCCGCCGACCCGCGTGCGCCGCAGGGCCGTCAGGTGGCCGCCGACGCCGAGCACCGAGCCGAGATCGCGGGCGATCGCGCGGATGTAGGTGCCGGACGAGCAGGTGACGTCGACGTCGATGTCGACGAACTCCGCCGTCCGCCGGATGTCGAGCACGTCCAGGCGGGAGATCGTGACCCGGCGGGCCGGGATCTCGACCGACTCCCCGTCGCGTACGCGTTTGTAGGCCCGCTCGCCGTTGATCTTGATGGCACTGACCGCGCTCGGCACCTGGTCGATCTCGCCCCGTTGCGCGTCGAACCCGGCCCGGATCGCCTCGTCGGTGACGCCCTCGACGCTCGCGGTCGCCGTGACCTCGCCCTCGGCGTCGTCGGTGATCGTCGACTGCCCGAGACGCATCGTCGCCAGGTAGCTCTTCCCGGACCCGATCACGTAGGTGAGCAGGCGCGTCGCCCGGTTCACCCCGATGATCAGCACGCCGGTCGCCATCGGGTCGAGCGTGCCACCGTGGCCCACCCGCCGGGTCTTGGCCAGGCGGCGGATGCGCGCCACCACGTCGTGCGAGGTCATCCCCGCCGGCTTGTCCACCACGATCAGTCCGTCCGCGCTCACCGGACCACCTTAGGAGTTCAGCGCGTGACCCCGACGACCGCCCAGCGGCCGGAGCGCCAGCGCCACACCGTCGTGCCGAAACGGATCAGGATCAGCAGAGCCAGTCCGGCCCAGACGCCGCCCAGGCCGAGATCGAGGAAGTACGCGATCCAGATCGCCGGGAGGAAGCCGAGAAGGGCGGCCGCGAGCGTGATGTTCCGCAGGAAGCGCACGTCGCCGGCGCCGATCAGCACCCCGTCGAGCGCGTAGACGATCCCCGCGAACGGCATCAGCCCGATGAACCAGGGCCAGATGATCGCGGCCTGGGCGTGCACCCCGGGGTCGGGGGTGAACCAGGTGGGAATCGTGCCGGCGCCCATCGCGGCCAGCCCCGCGAAGACGATGCCGGCCAGCCCACCGGCCAGGGTGACCTTCCGGGCCACCGCGTGCGCGTCGTCGACGCTGCCGCCCCCGAGGGCCGCCCCGACCAGCGACTGGGCCGCGATGGCCACGGCGTCGAGGGCGAGGGCGCTGAAGAACCAGAGCTGCAACGCGATCTGGTGGGCCCCCACGGACTCGACCCCGAACCGGCTCGCCACGGCGGTGGCCGAGAGGAAGCAGGCCTGGAACGCGGCACCCCGGATTAGCAGGTCACGACCGAGGCGAAGCTGCTGCAGGATGATCTGCGGGCTGGGCCGCAGATGCGTGGTCTCACGGACGAGCGCGTGGAGGAAGAACCCGCCCGAGACGCTCTGCGCCACGACGTTGGCGACAGCCGAGCCGATCAGACCCCAACCGGCCGGATAGACGAGCAGCGGGCAGAGGATCGCCGAGAGGACATTGGCGCCGAGCACGAAGAAGAGCGGGCGCCGGGTGTCCTGGACGCCGCGCAGCCAACCGTTCCCGGCGGCGGCGAGCAGGAGGCCGGGTGTTCCGAGGGCCGCGACGCGCAGCCAGTCGGCGGCAGCTTCCGCCGTGGCCGGATCACCCGAGAGGGCTTGGGCCAGCGGTCCGGCGAGCGGTTGAGCGAGCAGGGCCAGCAGTACGCCGACTGCCAGCGCGAGCCAGGAGGACTGGACGCCCTCGGCGACGGCCGCCGATCTGTCGCCCGCACCGAAGCGCCGAGCGGCCCGGCCGGTGGTGCCGTAGGCCATGAGCGCGCCGAGCCAGGCGGCCACGGACATGATCGTCCCGGCGATCGCTACCGCCGCGAGCTGCACCGGGCCGAGGTGGCCGACCACCGCGGTGTCGACGAGTACATAGAGCGGCTCGGCGGCCAGGACGACTAATGCGGGCAGCGCGAGTTGCGCGATCCGCTTGGCCGAGACGGCCTGCGAGCCGGCCAGGTGCTGTCGGCCCGACGCCTGCGAGCCGGCCGACGCTTGCAAGCCAGCCGACGCCTGCGAGCCGGCCGCGGCTTCAGTCTCGGTCGGCGGGTTGCGGCGGCCTGGGTCGGCGGCGGCGTTCGGCTGGGCAGGCGGGCTCATGGTATTGCATGATGCCCGCCCAGCCGTAAGGACTGCAAGACAGCTGAGTGCTTACGCGACCCTACTGGCGTGTGTCCATCGAGGTCTGCAGGGCACGGCGGGCCTGCTCGCGGGCTTCATCGGTGTTCTGGGGCTTCGGCTTGGCAGCCATGATCACGGTCCTTTCGCGGCGGGCGTGGGCGCGGCGCGACGACACGCGTCCCTGGGATTGGTCGAGCAGGCGCCACATGGGCCGGACCCGGGATCGCCGGGCACTTGGCGACTGGTGACGCACCCCGAGTCGGTGGACCCGGGTGGCTCGAGGTCTCGCCGCGAACGAAGGTCACGACCGCGCAAAACCAAATCACCGTTCAGGTACCAAAACTATCGTTCAGTTCCGCCAACGTGAGCCTGATTCCCACGAACCGAGACGCTGATCCGATTCGCGACACCCGAAATGGCCCTGGTAGCGAGGTTCCGGCCCGCATGCCGTGGGATCGCCAGGCGCAGACGCACAAGATCAGCCAGCCCAGGGCGCATCCCGCAGCCGCTTAGGCGGACAGCAAAACGGGGTCAGGCAAGGCCCGACCCCGGAAAAGCAGCGCGACTGATCAGGAGAGATTGGTCTCCAGGAGCGGACGGATCTGAGCGATCACGTCGTCGGGGCTGCCGTAGGCGGTGAAGCCGGCCGCCAGCCGATGCCCGCCGCCGCCCAAGGCGACCGCGACCGCGGCGACGTCGACGCCGCCCTTGGAGCGCAGGGAGACGGCCCACGCGCCCGGGGTCAGCTCCTTCAGGATGACCGCCACGTCGGCCTCGGCGACGGCCCGGATCGGGTCGATCAACGCGTCGAGCACGTAGGGGCGCTGCTGGTGGCGTTCCAGGTCGGCCGCCGTGGCGTAGGTCCAGACCAGGCCTCGCCCGTCGGCCGCCGCCGGGTCGAGGATCGCGCGGCCCAGGACCTCGCCGGCCAGCTTCATCGCGCCGAAGGGGCGGGTGTCGAAGGTCCGGCGGGCGATGTCGGTGGGGCTGATGCCGGTGGCGATCAACCGCGCGGCCAGAGTGTGCACCGACGGCGTACGCACGAACTTGAACGAGCCGGTGTCGGTGGTCAGCGCGACGTAGAGGCACTCGGCGATCTCGGCGTCGAGCGGGACACCCAGGCGGCTCAGCAACTCGTCGGCGACGACGGAGGTCGCGGCCGCGCTCGGGTCGACCAGGTTGACGTCGCCGAAGTCGGTGTTCGAGGCGTGATGGTCGAGCACGACCACGGGGGCGACGCCGCCGAGCCGATCCACCAGCCCGCCCAGGCGCGACTCCGCGGCCACATCGAAGATCAGGATCAGAGCGGGCGACGGGTATGCCTCCCGCTCGGGCACCAAGAGCTCGACGCCGGGGAGCGCGCGGTAGGGCTCCGGAACGTCGAACTCGCCGGGGAAGGTCGCGCGCAATCGGGTGTAGCCGAGCCGGCGCAGCCCCAGGGCGAACCCGAGCATGCTGCCGAGCGCGTCCCCGTCGGGGTTCACGTGGCAGATCAGCAGCACCTCGTCGGCGAGCCGCACGCCCCGCACGGCCGCGACCGCCGCCGCCCAATCAGCCTCGGCCACGGACCCGTCGCCGACCGCAGGCGCTGCGGTCGGGGTGGAGGTGGTGCGGCCCGGCTCCACGCCGGACCGCACCGCGGCGTACGAGGTCACTCCTGATCCTCGCGGGCGCCCACCCGCTCGGTGGCGGAGCTGTCGCCCTCGTCGTCCTCTTCCTCGTCGCTCTTGTATGGGTCGGCCTCGCCCGCGTAGTCCTTGCCGGCGGAGAGGCGCTGCACCTCCTGGTCACGCAGACGCGCCTCGGCGAGGAGGTCGTTGATCTCCTTGGCGTGGTCGAGCACGTTGTCGAGCACGAACGTCAGGCTCGGCGAGTGCCGAAGGCCCAGCGCGTGCCCCACCCGCGTGCGCAGCATGCCCTTGGCGCTCTCGAGAGCCGCCTTGGTCGCCGCCTGCTCGGTCTCGTCGCCGAGCACCGTGTAATAAACCGTCGCCTCGCGCAGATCGCCGGTGATCCGCGCGTCCGTGACGGTCACCATGCCGAGCCGGGGATCCTTGATCTCACGTACCAGCGACGCCACCAGTTCCCGTACGCGCTCAGCATGCCGACGCGTCTTGGCCGGGTCCGACATATCGCCCACCTCCGACTGTGCTCCCGCGGGTTCCAAAAACCGCCCGCGCCTAACTGCTGAAGCCTACCCAGGTGCCCCGAAGGCCGAACGTCCCCATCAGTCGTCGTCGCCGTAGAGGCGGCGTTTGACCGACAGCAACTCGATCTCGGGGCGACCGGCCACCTGGTTCTCACAGGTGCCGATGACGGCGCGGGCCTGTTCCGGCTCGGCGGCCACCACCGCCACCCCGATCTGGGCCCGTCCGTGCAGGTCGTGAAAGCCCACCTCGGCGGCGCTGACCTCGTATTTCTTCAGCATCGCGAGGATCGGGCGGACGTAGGAACGCTTCTGCTTCAGCGAGCGGGAGTCGCCGGGCAGGAGCAGGTCGAACACTGCGGTCTCGGTATACATCGGCGCGAAGGTTACCGCGGGAGTACGACAACTCTCAGCCGGTTTTCCGGGACCCGGGATGCGGGCGCGGGAAGGCAGGCGGTAGGGGTGCGGGCGGGCAGGCCGGCTTCAGTCGATCTTGCGGGCGATCAGCACGTCCCGCTCGATGCCCTGGTCCACGCGGTGATCCAGCGGCAGGTGGGGCACCAGCTCGAGGCCGTTGGCGATCAGGATGTCCTCGGCCAGTTCACGGCGCGCGACCTTCGTGTTCCAGGAGAGGCCGAGCGCCCCGCCCGCCCGCAGCAGCGGCAGCCACTGGGGCACCGCCCGCTCCAGCAGGTCCAACGGACGCCGCGAGATGCCGCCGCTGCCGTCGTCGTAGGAGCCGTGCGTGACCCCGTAGGGCAGGTCGCCGACGAGCACGTCCGCGATTCCGGGGCGCAGCAGGCCCGCCAGCTGGGTCGTGTCGGCCTGCAGCACCACGAGCTTCTGCACCGCCCCGGCCTTGTGGTCGTCCCTGCTGGCCGCGAGCGTGACCTCCATCCGGCGCGCGGCCCGCTTGCCCTGCCGGCGTACGGGAACGAGCTCCGCGGTGTGCTTGAGGCGCTTGCGCTTGAGCCAGGTCTGCAGGAACAGCTTGTACGCCTCGACGTCCTTGCCGTCGATCTCGATCCCGATGCCGTCGTACCCGTACATCAGCGCCTGGTTCAACGTGGTGCCCCGGCCGGACAGCGGGTCGAGCACCGTGAGATGCCCGTCGAGCATCCGGTCGGCCGACCCCGAGGCGAGCAGCGTGAGGTTGAGCACAAGCTTGGTGAACTGCTCGTTGGTCTTGCCGGCGTACTTCGGGATGGTGATCAGATCGCTGTCGTAGCGGGCCAGCGGCATCAGCGTCAGGGGCCGCAGCAGCTCGTCCTCGACGCGTTCGAACAGCGCGTACGCGGCGGACAGGTTGGCCAGGTAGGCGATGTCCCGCGGGCTCAGGTCGCCGTCGAACGCGAGGTATTCGACACCGCCGAGCGTCAGGACCGAGGCGGGATCGGAGGCGTCGGAGCCGGCCGAGAGGTAGCCGAGGAAGGCCGCCAGTTCGGCTTGGGCCAGGCGAGCGGCCTGGTCGGCATAGACGCGATTGGCGGAGGGTGCGAGCAGCAGGGCGTACCGGGACATGGGTGCCATTTTGCCGACCGGGGACCGGAAAAGCGAAACGGCCCCGGTGCTCGGGAGCACCGGGGCCGTTCGGGCACTGCTTACTTCGTCACGCGCGCGGCTTCTCGCGCATCTCGAAGGTCTCGATCACGTCGCCGACCTGCGGGCTGCCGAAGCCGCTCATCGTCAGACCACACTCGAAGCCCTCGCGGACCTCGGTCGCGTCGTCCTTGAAGCGGCGCAGCGAGCTGATCGTGACGTTCTCGGCCACCACGACGCCGTCCCGCAGGATGCGGGCCTTGGCGTTGCGGCGGAGGAGCCCGGTGCGGACCAGCGTACCGGCGATGAGGCCGATCTTGGACGAGCGGAAGACCTCGCGGATCTCCGCGGTGCCCTGCTCGACCTCCTCGTACTCCGGCTTGAGCAGACCCTTGAGCGCGGCCTCGATCTCCTCGATGGCCTGGTAGATCACGCTGTAGTAGCGGATCTCCACGTTCGCTCGGTCGGCCATGTCCTTGACCTTGTTCGAGGCGCGGACGTTGAAGCCGATGATCGTGGCGGTCGAGTCCGAGGACGCCGACGCCAGGTTCACGTCGCTCTCGGTAATCGCACCGACACCGCGGTGGATGACCTTGAGCTGGATCTCGTCCGGGATCTCGATCTTGAACAGCGCGTCCTCGAGGGCCTCGACCGAACCGGACGAGTCGCCCTTGATGACCAGGGTGAGCGAGGTCTTCTCGCCCTCCTTGAGCTGCTCCATGAGCGTCTCGAGGGTCGCCTTGGTCTGCGAGTTCGCGAAGCTCGCGGCACGACGGCGGGCCTGCCGCTGCTCAGCGATCTGCCGAACGGTGCGGTCGTCCTCACCGGCGAGGAACGTGTCGCCCGCGCCTGGCACCGAGGTCAGACCCAGCACCAGGACCGGACGGGCCGGCAGCGCCTCGGCCACCTGGTTGCCGTTCTCGTCGAGCATGGCGCGGACGCGGCCGTGCGCGCCACCCGCCACGATCGAGTCGCCGGCTCGCAGCGTGCCCTTCTGCACCAGCACGGTCGCCACCGCACCCCGACCCTTGTCGAGGTGCGACTCGACGACTGCGCCCTGGGCCGCCCCGTCCACCGGAGCGGTCAGCTCCAGCGACGCGTCGGCGGTCAGCAGCACGGCCTCGAGCAGCTCGTCGATGCCGATCCCGGGCTTGGCGGCCACGTTCACGAACATCGTGTCGCCGCCGTACTCCTCAGCGAGCAGACCGTAGTCGGTCAGCTGCTGACGAACCTTGTCCGGGTTGGCGTCGGGCTTGTCGACCTTGTTGACCGCGACCACGATCGGCACCTCAGCGGCCTTGGCGTGGTTCAACGCCTCGACCGTCTGCGGCATGACACCGTCGTCGGCCGCCACGACCAGGATGACGATGTCGGTCACCTGGGCGCCACGGGCACGCATGGCGGTGAACGCCTCGTGGCCCGGGGTGTCCAGGAACGTGATCGCCCGGTCCTCGCCGTTGTGCGGGTAGTGCACCTGGTAGGCGCCGATGTGCTGGGTGATGCCACCCGCCTCGCCGGCGACCACGTTGGTCTTGCGGATCGCGTCGAGCAGCTTCGTCTTACCGTGGTCGACGTGACCCATCACGGTCACCACCGGTGGGCGGCTGACCAGGCGGGCGACGTCCACCGCGGCGTCGAGGTCGATGTTGAACTGCGCGAGCAGCTCACGGTCCTCGTCCTCAGGGCTGACGATCTGCACGTCGAAGCCCAGGTGCTCACCGAGCAGCTGGAGCGTGTCGTCCGAGCAGGACTGCGTCGCGGTCACCATCTCGCCCAGGTTGAACATCTCCTGGACCAGCGAACCGGGGTTCGCGTTGATCTTGTCGGCGAAGTCGGAGAGCGACGCGCCACGGGAGAGCCGGATTTCCTGGCCCTGACCACGCGGAGCGCCCGAACTCATCTGCGGCGCCGACAGGTTGTCGAACTCCTGACGCCGCTGCTTCTTCGACTTGCGGCCACGGGTCGGCCGGCCACCCGGACGCCCGAAGGCACCCGCGGCACCGCCGCCACGACCGCGACCGCCGCCACCGGGACGACCCGGAGCACCGCCGGCCGGAGCACCGCCACCGGGGCCACCGCGGTAGCCACCGCCACCGGCGCCACCACCAGCACCGCCGGGACGGAACCCGCCACCCGCGCCGCCGCCACCACCGGCACCGCCGCGGTAGCCACCACCGCCGGCGCCACCACCGGCACCACCGGGACGGAAACCGCCACCGCCGCCACCGGGACCGCCACGGCCGCCACCGGCCCCACCGGGACCGCCCGGACGACCGGCGCCACCGCCGGGACCGCCACGGCCAGGACCGGCCGGACGCTGCGCCGGCATGGACGCGGGGCTGGGCCGCGGCGGCATGGACGCCGGGCTCGGCCGCGGCGGCATGCCGGGCTGGTTAGGCCGGGGCATTCCGGCGGGCGTGGGCCGAGACCCACCGCCGGAGACACCGAACGGGTTGTTACCGGGACCGCGCGCCGGAGGACGCGGGGCGCCACCGGCCGGGCCGGGACGCGGACCACCGGGCGTGCCAGGAGTGGCAGGCCGGGCGGCCGGAGAACCCGGGCGCGGAGGAACCGAGGTGGGACCCGGTGTGCGGGGACGCGTGCCGCTGTCGATCGGCGGCTGCTGAGCGCGACGCTCGGCGTCGCGAGTGCGGGCGGCCTGTGCGGCCTTGACCGCGGCCTCCTGCTCGGCCTTGAGCGCCGAGGCCCGAGCCTCGGCCGCCGCGACCTCGATGTCATGGGCACTCGCCGGCTTGGCGACCGGACCGGGCATGGGGCCCGGACGGCCGACGGGAGCCGGCGGCTTGGGGCGCACGAACGGGCCGGGCGACGGCACCGCCGGGGACGTGGGAGCGCTGGGCGCTCCCGCGGCCGGAGCGGTGGGCCGGCGCGGCGGCTGCGGCCGAGCGCTGGTGGGAGCCGGACGGGCGGCGGCGGGCGCGGGTGCGCTGGGTGCCGGCGCGGCGGGAGCCGCCGGAGCGGAACCTGCCTCGAGGGCACCACGCAGCCGCCGGGCCACCGGGGCCTCGACCGTGCTGGATGCGGATTTGACGAACTCGCCCATCTCTTTGAGCTTGGCGAGAACGGTCTTGCTGTCGACCCCGAGCTCCTTTGCGAGCTCGTGTACGCGGGCCTTGCCTGGCACTGCACTCCTCACTTCGAGGTCGTGCGAGCCGAACCCGCAGCGACCTCACTCGTGCACTAGAAGCCTGGTCATTTCAGGGACTTCATCGTGTGCTCATCTAGGTCGTCCTACCCTGCTAGGTCGTGACGTGGCCGCCGTGGCCACACCATCGGTAGTTCCGCGTGGCACGACGCCCACACGGAGATGCTCGGCGAGCAGCCCGGTGTCAGCGACACCGGTGAGTCGCAGCGCCCGCCCGAAGGCACGGCGCCGCTCCGCCAGCGCGAAGCAAGCCGGATCAGGATGCAGATGCGCTCCCCGACCCGGCAGTCGGCGACTCGGATCGGGCTGGAGCCGGAGGTCAACCCCGGTGCCGGCCGCAACGAACCGAATCAGATCTGAGGTCGGTGCGCGTTTGCGACAACCGACGCACGTGCGAACAGAATGAGTGCGCGTCGGACCGACCATAGGAAGTCTACCCCTCGTACGTCCCGGACGCGTATCCGGTCAGCTTCCTGCCTCGGCCGCATCGCGGTCGGTGGGCGTCGAACGGCCCGAGGGGCTGGTGGGCTCGTTGTCCGGCCGGATGTCGATGCGCCATCCGGTGAGCCGGGCGGCGAGCCGGGCGTTCTGTCCCTCACGGCCGATGGCCAGCGAGAGCTGGAAATCGGGCACGGTCACGCGGGCCGTGCGGGTGGCCGCGTCGACCACCTCGACCCGCAGCGCCTTGGCCGGTGAGAGCGCGTTTCCGACGAACTGGGCCGGATCCTCCGACCAGTCGATGATGTCGATCTTCTCGCCGTGCAGCTCGCTCATGACGGCCCGGACGCGCTGGCCCATCGGGCCGATGCAGGCACCCTTGGCGTTCACGCCGGGCACGGTCGAGTGCACCGCGATCTTGGTGCGGTGACCTGCCTCACGGGCGATCGCAGCGATCTCGACGGTCCCGTCGGCGATCTCGGGGACCTCGAGGGCGAACATCTTCTTGACCAGGGCCGGGTGCGAGCGCGACAGGGTGACCTGCGGGCCGCGGAAGCCCTTGGCCACGTGCACCACGATCGCCCGCAGCCGGGAACCGTGCTGGTAGGGCGCCTCGCCGGGCACCTGCTCGGACTGCGGGAGCACCGCCTCGATCTTGCCCAGGTCGACGAGGACGATCCCCTTCTCGGCCCGAGCCGCGTCGGCCTGCACGATGCCGGTGACCAGGTCTCCGTCGCGGCCCGCGTACTCACCGAAGTGCTGCTCGTCGGTGGCCTCGCGCAGCCGCTGCAGGATGACCTGCTTGGCGGTCATCGCAGCGATGCGGCCGAAATCGTGGGGGGTGTCCTCCCACTCACGCACCACGGTGCCGTCGGGGTCGAGCTCCTGCGCCAGCACCGATGCGACCCCGTTCTTGCGGTCGATCTCGACGCGGGCGTGCCCCTGCGAGCCGTCGGTGTGTCGGTATGCCGTGAGCAGCGCCGTCTCGATGGCCGCCAGAATCGTATCGAACGGGATCTCCCGCTCGCGCTCCAGGGCGCGCAGCGCCGCGAGGTCGATGTTCATTCCCCGCCCTCCCCTTCGTGGTCGTCTTCGTCGTCTTCGTCGTTCTGGTCGTCGTCGTTCTCGTCGCCGAAGTCGGCCTCGTCCAACCGCTTGAACTCGATCTGCACCTTGCCCGGACCCAGCTCGTCGTAGCGCAGCTCGCGGGGCCGGCCGTCGACGTCGAGCACGATGCCGTCGTCGTCGGTCTCGACGATCCGGCCGGTCAGCCCGTTGACCGCGACCAGCCGGCCGCGGTTGCGCCGCCAGTGGCGCGGCAGGGTCAGCGGCCGGTCGACGCCGGGTGAACCCACCTCGAGCTGATACTCGCCGGCGACGACCTCGCCGCCGGCCTCCTCGGCAGCGTCGAGCGCGGCCGAGATGCCCCGCGAGACGATCGCCACGTCGTCGAGGCTGATGCCGCCATCGGTGTCGATCATGACGCGCACCAGGTGCCGGCGGCCGGCCCGGGCGACACTGACGTCCTCGAGGTCGTACCCGGCCTCGGTGACGACGGGCTCGATCACGGCGCGCACCCGGGCCCGGGCGGCGACCACGTCGACGCGCGGGGCGGCGGGAACGCGGGGCGCCTCGTCTTCCCGGCGGCGGCGCGCTCCGGGACCCTGCCCGGGCCGGGCACCGGCGCGACCACGCTGCGTCATCGGGGCTCGACCTTTCCTCAAAAATACAGACATACGACTTTACGCCACCGGGCCGTTGTGCCCCGCGGCTGAGACAGAGCGTAACGCGCTCGCTCGCGGACTCTATCGCCGCCGCACCGTTTCCGCGCCATCCGCAGGTCACGGCGGCGACCCCATGGTGTTGACTGGCGCGGTGCGGATGAGTGTGACAGGACACAGCCGGCGGCGGGTCCTGGCGGGCGCGGCCGTCCTCGGGGTCGTCGGGCTGGCCGGCTGCGGACTCCTCGACGACGAGCCGAAACCACCCGAGACGACCGACCCGCTGCAGCCGCTGCTCGACGAGGCCCTGGCGCTCGCCGCCGCCTACGATCGAGCGGTCGTGACGCAGCCCGGCCTGGCCACCCGCCTCACTCCCCTGGCCGACGACCACCGCGCCCACGCCGCCGAGTTGTCCCGGCTCATCGGCAAGTCGCTCCCGTCCACGAGTGCGGGAGCGAGCACCACTGACCCAGGTGCGGGCGCCGCCGAGGCCGTCGCCGACCTGCGCGCGGCCGAGCAGACGGCGCAGCGGACCGCCGTCGCGGCGTGCACGGCGGCGAGCGCCGACCGGGCCGCTCTGATCGGCTCGATCGCCGCCTGCCGGGCCACCCACGCGGAGGCGCTGCGGTGACCGAGCGGACAACGCCTCAGCTCGGTGCCGCGCTCGCCGCCGAGGAGGCCGCGATCTACGCGTACGGAATGATCGGGGTCCACCTGGTCAGCAAGGGTGACGTGACCGAGGCGCGCGCGGCCGAACAGGCCCACCGCGGTCGCCGTGACTACCTCGTCGGCCGGCTGTCCCAGCTCAAGGCCAGCTCGGCACCGTCGCCCGCGGGCTATGAGCTGCCTTACCCGGTGACCGACCGGCCGAGCGCACTCAAGCTGGCGATCCAGGTGGAGGACGGCGTAGCCCAGTCGTGGCGTCCCGTCCTCGCCGTGACCAGAGCGAACGACCGGGCGACGGCGCTGGCCGCGATGACCGAGGCGGCGGTCCGAGCCACCCGTTGGCGCCGCCTGGCCGAGGTCAGCCCGGTGACCCTGCCTTTTCCCGGACGCCCCGAATAGCGAGGATGGTCCTCTCCTCGAGCGCACCGGATTGGCCGGCGCCGACAGGCAGGAGATAGCCGACAGGCAGGAGATATCGGCCCGGCGCCGACAGGCAGGAGATCGGCTCGGTCCGCAAGCCGTAGGCCGAGGAGCTGACCGCCCGGGGCCGCTCGGTCAACGGCACCTGGGCGTGCTCGTCGGGTGAGGTGATCAGCCGCTCGCACCGACGCCGATCAGGACCCCGATCCCGTACGTCGCCGCGGCCGCCAGCGCCCCCAGCACGAGTTGCCGCAGTCCGCCCTGCCACCAGGGCCGTTCGGTGAACCGCCCGACGACCGCGCCCGCGACGAACAGCCCGAGCCCGCCCACCGCCAGCGCGAGCGCCAGGCTGTCGAAGCCGAGCAGGATGGTGATCAGCGGGAACAGCGCGCCGACCGCGAAACACACGAACGAGGAGCCGGCCGCCGTCCACGGGCTGGCCAACTCGTCGGGGACCACTCCGAGCTCCTCCTGCGCGTGCACCCGCAAGGCCTGTTCGGGGTGCTCCTTGAGGATGTCGGCGACCTGGCGGGCCAGCGACTCGGGCAGTCCTTGAGCGACCCACCGGGCGACCTGCTCGTCGGCCTCGCCCTCGGGGTTGGCGGTCAGCTCGCGCAGTTCCTTGGCGAGCTCGGCGCCGATCTGCTCGTTCTGGGTGCGCACACTCGTGTATTCGCCAAGGCCCATCGAGATCGCCCCGGCGACCAGGCCGGCCACGCCCGTGAGCATCAGGGTGTGCCGGTCGACCCCGGCACCGCCCACGCCGGCGATCAGCGCGATGTTCGTGACCAGCCCGTCCATCGCGCCGAACGTCGCCGCCCGCAGCCACCCGCCGGAGACGTCGGCGTGGTGGTGCTCGCGTATCGAGGTCACGGCAGGGTCAGGATCTCGTAGCCGTCGTCGGTGACCACCAGGGTGTGCTCGAACTGGGCGGTCCACCGGCGGTCCTTGGTGACCACCGTCCACCCGTCGCGCCAGATCTCGTACTCGTAGGTGCCGAGGGTGATCATCGGCTCGATGGTGAAGGTCATGCCGGTCTCCATCACCGTCTCGAGGCGCGGGTTGTCGTAGTGCGGGATGTAGAGGCCGGAGTGGAACGTCTCGCCGATGCCGTGACCGGTGAAGTCGCGCACCACGCCGTAGCCGAAACGCCGCGCATACGACTCGATGACCCGGCCGACCACGTTGATCGGGCGACCCGGGGCGACGGCCTTGATGCCCCGCATCATCGCCTCGTGGGTGCGCTCGACCAGCAGCCGCGCCTCCTCGCCGACCTCGCCGACGCAGAACGTCGCGTCGGTGTCGCCGTGCACCCCGTTGAGGAAGGCCGTGACGTCGACGTTGATGATGTCGCCGTCCTCGATGACGGTCGAGTCGGGGATGCCGTGGCAGATCACCTCGTTGAGCGACGTGCAGCACGACTTGGGGAAGCCCTTGTAGCCCAGCGTCGACGGGTAGGCCCCGTGGTCGCAGAGGAACTCGTGCACCACCCGGTCGATATCGTCGGTGGTGACCCCGGGCTTGCAGTGCTCCCCGGCGAGCTGGGTGGCCTGCGCCGCCAGCCGCCCGGCGATCCGCATCTTCTCGATGGTCTCGGCGGTCTGCACGTGCGACCCCCGCCACTCTTTCGGGCGCTTCTGGCCGACGTATTCGG
>DASRYP010000392.1:0-4054 GCA_035687165.1 Actinoplanes sp.
GTCCCGGGCGGCGGCCAGCGCGGCGTCCGCGGATTCGGCGAGCCGGCCCGCGGCGGCGAGCTCTTCGACGAGCAGCCACGCCGACCAGCGGCTGATCAGCGGGTCGCCGCTGCGGGCGGCCGCGGCCAGCGCCTGGTCCCAGCCGGGCACGCGGAAGTGGGCCTGGACGGCCGCGAGGGCTGCCGTCACGCCGGGCGCGGGTCGCGGGTGCCGGGCGGTGATCTTGCCGGCGAGGTCCTGGGCGGCGGCCGGATCGGTGGCCAGCTCGGCCAGGAGCAGCACCCGGTCGCGGCCGGCCAGGACCGGACCGGTCGCCGCGTCGGGCAGCGACCGTACGGCGGCCCGCGCCCCGACCAGGTCGCCGGCCTGCAGCAGCGCCTCACCGCGCAGCACGTCGGCTTCGGGCCCGAGCGGTTCCCTCGTCGCCAGCACCCGCGCCGCGGCAGCGGGCCGTCCGGCGGTCAGGGCCGCGTCGGCTGCCGCGATCCGCACCCGGGCGTCGATCGGGGTGTCCAGTTCGCAGGCGAACAGCAACAACGCCGCCCGGTCCCCGCCCGAGGTCTGATCGGCGGCGACCAGGGCACGCCGGTGGGCGCCCGCCAGGTCCCCGGCGGCCGCCAGGTGCCGGGCCGCTTCGGCGGGCGGGGTCAGGTCGGCCAGCCGGGTGTGCAGCTCGACCCGGGCGGGCGCGTCGAGCAGCCCGGCCGCGGTCTCGGCCACGTAGGTCGACACGGGCAGCAGCACGGCCTCGGCGGGGACGGCGTGAGCCACGGCTGACGGCCCGCCGGGGGCGCCGCCGGGTGCCGGAACGGGCGCGACCAGACCCGCGGCGAGCAGGTCATCGGCGCCCGGACCGAGCAGACCGGCCGGAGCGGGCCGGCCGAGCAGTCCGAGCGCGGCCAGCGCGGTGCGCGCCGGCCGGGGCAGGTCGGCCAGGGCGGCGGCGATCGCGTACGCCACCTGATCGATGCCCGGCCCGGCGGCCGGTTTGGCCGCCGCGGCGTGCCGGGCCAGCGCCGTGATCGCGAGCGGGTTGCCGCCGGCCCGGTCGGCGACCGCCGCCAGGGTGGCCTCGTCGAGGTGTCCCCCGCTGCGCCGCGCCAGCTCGAGCGCCGCCTGCCGCTCCAGCGGCGGCACCCTCACCCAGGCCGTCGCCACCTCGTGCAACGCTTCCAGGCTCGCCGCCGGCACCCGGTTCGGGGTACGCAACGCCACCAGCACCCGGCAGTGCGCCGCCAGCAGGGGCAGCGCCGCCAGGGTGGCCGGGTCGGCGTACTGCAGGTCGTCGAGGACCAGCAGCCCACCTCTGACCCGGGACCGGACCGCCTCGGCCAGCAGGTGCACGTCGTCGGCGGGCAGCCGCGCCCGCACGGCCCGCGACAACGCCAGCGCCGGCACCGTCTGCAGCATCGCGAGCCCGCCCCCGGCGTACACCGGGCCGGTGACTTCGACTGTCAGCTCGCGCAGCGTGGTGCTGCGGCCGCAACCGGGCGGGCCGGTCACGACGACGAGACCGGGTCGGTGCAGCCCCGGTGTTCGCAGCGCCGGTGTTCGCAGCATGGCGGCGGCCTGATGCAGCGCTTCCGCCACCTGGTCCCCTCTCCTGGCCGGTACTCGGGTGGCACGAACCTGGGATCCCCCGCACGTGCGCGGTCCGTAGGCTGGTGCCTGCGGCGGGCGCCTCCGACGACCCGCCCTGACGTTCCAGGGGGGATCGGGTGACACCGGCCGTGGTCTGGTCATTCTCTCCGACAGTGTGCCCGGCTGACGAGCCGTGGTGAGCGGCCCGCTGAGCGCCAGCGTAGCCACGCTCTGTGACGAGATGGCCGCTCGTGTCGGGAAAGAGGCCGGTGGCCAGCTCATTCAGATCCGTGACCGTCTCGGCGAGCCACTACGGGTGGCGATCGCGGGTCGTCTGAAAGCCGGAAAGTCGACACTCGTCAACGCGTTGATCGGGCGCCGGGTGGCGCCGACGGCGGTCGGTGAGTGCACCCGGGTGGTCACCCGCTTCCGGTACGGACCGGCCGACCGGGTCGACGTGGTGTGCCGGGACGGGGTGCGCCGCAGTCTGCCGCTGGACGACGACGGCATGATTCCGCAGCGGCTCGGCGTCCCGGCGAGCCGGATCGCGTACGTCGACGTCACCCTTACCAGTGCGAAGCTGCGCGACCTGACCGTCGTCGACACCCCGGGCCTCGCCTCCACCGACACCGTGGTCAGCGCCCGGGCCGAGGAGGCCGTCGGCAGTGCCCCGTTCGACGCCGACATCGACGCCGACTCCGCGTCCGAGGTCGCCGCCGCCGAGGCTGTCGTCTACGTCTTCACCCAGGCCGTGCGGGCCGACGACCTGCGCGCCCTGAACGCCTTCCGGGACGCCTCGGCCCGGCTCGCGTCGTCCCCGATCAACGCGCTCGGCGTCTTCGGCAAGGTCGACACCCTGGTCGGCGGGGCCGGTGACCCGTGGCCCGTCGCCGCGCCGCTGGCCGAGCAGCAGGCCGCGCTTCTCGCCCGGACGGTCGCCGACGTCGTCCCCGTGGTCGGTCTGCTGGCCGAGACCGGGGAGGCCGGCCGGCTGACCGCCGCCGACCGGGACGCGTTGCAGCGTCTGGCCGTCCTGGAGCCCGGCGAGATCCGCCTGCTGCTCGCCTCGGTCGACCTGTTCCGTTCCCGCGCCCCCGTCGCCGCCGAGCAGCGGGAACGGCTGCTGACCCTGCTCGACCTGTACGGGATCGGGTTCGCGATCGCCCAGCTCGCCGCCGAGCCGGGCCTGTCCACCGGGGAGTTGGTGCGTCGCCTGGTCGCCGCGTCCGGCTATCCGCGGCTGCTGCACATCCTGCAGGAGTCGTTCCGCTGGCGGTCGGACGCGATCAAGGCCGGCTGGGCGTTGTCCCGGCTCGAGCGCCTGGCCGGGCACACCCGCGACGAGGGCGACCGGGAGAAGCTGCGCGACGGTGTGGAGCGGCTGCTGCGTGACCCCGCCTATCACCGGCTGCGGCTGCTCGACGCCGCCCAGCGGGTCGCCACCGGCACCGTGCCGCTGCCGGTCGACTGGGAGCACGAACTGACCCGCCTGGCCACCTCCGAGGACCCGCGCTGGATCCTGCGGCTGCCCGACGCGAACACCGACGAGCTCGCCACGGCGGCGGTGGCCGCGGCGAACCGGTGGCGGGTCTACGCGGTCGCGGGGGCCGGACCGGCCCAGTCCCGCGTCGCCCAGGTCGCCCACCGCGGCTTCCACCTTCTCGCCCAGCAGGTCCGGTCCGCCCGGCAGGTCCGCGGATGACCGACCTGACCGCACTGCTCGACACGACCGTCAAGGACACCCTGGCGTACGTACGTGGCGCCGACCCGGATGCCGGGGCGGAGCTGGCCGACCTGCGCCGCCGCCGGCTCACCCGTCCCGAGGTCGTCGTCGTGGGCGAGACCAAACGCGGCAAGAGCTCCCTGATCAACGCGCTGCTCGGCGTGCCCGGCCTGTCCCCCGTGGACGCCGCCGTCGCCACCGCCACCTACCTGCAGTTCGTTCCCGGCGAGCGGGCCGCGCGGGCCTGGCTGCCCGGTTCGGCCGACCCGATCACGATCGACAACCTCGCCGACTGGGCCACCGGCGCCCAGCAGGCCCGGCGCATCGAGGTCACCCACCCGGCACCGCTGCTGCGCTACGTCAGCCTGCTCGACACCCCCGGCGTCGGCGGCCTCGACCCGGCCCACACCGCGGTCGCGCTGGCCGCGGTCGAACGGGCCACCGCGCTGCTGTTCGTCGCCGACGCGTCCGCGCCGCTGTCCCGCCCGGAACTGGACTTTCTGGTCGCCGCCAGCGAACGCGTCGACGCCGTCGTCTTCGCCCTCACCAAGATCGACGGATATCCGGGGTGGCGGCGCATCCTCGACGACAACCGGGCCCTGCTCCGCGCGCACGCCCCGCGCTTCGCCGACGCCGCCTGGTTCGCGGTCTCGGCCCTGCTCGCCGAGCTGGCCGTCGACGCGGGCCCCGCCGAGCAGGCCGCCCTGGTCGACGCGTCGAAGATCGCCGAGCTGCAGCACGCCCTGGTCG
>DASRYP010000393.1:0-4095 GCA_035687165.1 Actinoplanes sp.
TCGGTTGCCGGCACTCCCATCACCGTCACGGTCAACCAGCTCAGTGCCACCGCCACCGCGCAGGATCTGGCCAAGGCGGTCAACACCGGACTCGAGACCGCCCTGAAGCAGCACGGCTTCCAGGGCAACGAGATCACCATGTCGGCCAAGGTCAACAGTCAGAACGTGACCACGTACAAGGTGTCCGGTTCCGGCGATTTCACGATCACCAACGACGCGACTCTCACCCCGGCGTCCGCCATCGACCTCACCACCGGCGCCAATACTGGCGGACTCGGCATCGACTTCACCGCCAACCGCGCGAACACCGGCGGCAACAACGGCCGGTTCCAGGTCGGGGCGAACGCTAATCAGAAGATCGCCATCGCGATCGGCGCGGTCGACTCGGAAGCGCTGGGTACCGCGGCACTGAACCTCACCAGCAACCCGGACGGCGCGATCACGATCCTCGACAAGGCGCTCAGCTCGATCTCCGACAGCCGCGCCTCGCTCGGTGCCGTTCAGAACCGCTTCGAGCACACCGTCAACAACCTCAACGTGACGGTCGAGAACCTGGCCGCGTCGGAGTCGCGTATCCGGGACACCGACATGGCGCAGGAGATGGTGGCTTTCACCCGGTCCCAGATCCTGACCCAAGCCGGCACCTCGATGCTGTCGCAGGCCAACCAGTCGGCGCAGAACGTTCTCTCACTGCTGCGCTAACCGAACTGCCACCAGCAGCAACTGAAGAAGTCGCGCACGCGGCCGAAGAGGTGGGGGTAGCCGTCATAGCGGCTACCCCCACTTTGTCAGCAGTGCAAGCCAGCAGCGAAAGGCAGGCTCCGATGAGCAGTTCGGTTGACGGACTCGTCAGCGGCCTCAGTACCACCTCCATGATCACCCAGCTCATGCAGATCGAGGCGGCGCCGCAGACCCGCCTCATGTCCAAGGTGAGCAACGCCCAGACGGCGGTCGCCGCCTACCAGTCCGTCAACTCCAAGCTCACCGCACTCAAGTCGGCGGCGGACAGCCTCGGCCAGCTGAGCACGTGGCGCGCGGTCAAGCCGACCTCGAGCTCGACCACCGTGACAGCGAGCGCCGTGACCGGCACCAACGCGGCTTCCGGGACCACGGTCTTCAACGTCAAGAGCCTCGCCAAGAACCAGATCACCACTGCCAAGGTGCCGGCCACCGGCAACATCAGCTCCACCGGCACCCTGCAGATCACCGTCGGTCCGTTGGACGGAGGCAGCGGCGACCAGCCGCACACCATCACGCTGGACGTTGACAAATCGGCCAAGGGTGTTGCCGCCGCGATCAACGCCGCCGGCATCGGCATCAAGGCGACCGTGGTCACCTCCGGCGGCGCGAACGACATCCTGCAGCTCAGCGGGGCCAAAACCGGCGCCAACGCCGGCTTCCGGATCGACAGTGGGCTCGACGGCCTCGCCTCGCCACTGATCAACGTGGCGACCGCCGCCAACGCCCAACTGGACATCGGTGGCGGGGACGACAACGCCGCGAACGGCGGTTACAGCGTCACCAGTGAGACCAACACCTTCGCCAAGCTCATGCCAGGCGTCTCGATCGCCGTCTCGAAGGTCGAGAACGACGTGACGGTCACCGCCGATCAGGATGTCGGCGGCGTCGGAGACAAGATCCAGGCGCTGGTGGACGCGGCGAACAGCACCTTGAGCGAGGTCTCCTCGCAGACCTCCTACAACTCGTCCACCAGGAAGGGGTCGCCACTGACCGGCGACTTCTCGGTGCGCAACATCTCGCAGTCCCTGCTCAGCAAGATCAGCCTCGGACTGACGTACCCGAATCCGGCCTACGACAAGACCCAACCGACCGACCCGGCCACCAAGACCAACCTGGCGAAGATCTCCATCTCGCTGTCGAAGCTCGGCGTGCAGCTGGACAAGACCGGCCGGCTGTCGTTCGACTCCTCGAAGTTCGCCGCTTCCTACAACGAGAACCCGACGCAGATCCAGGCGGCCGGCATCGAGTTCGCCGACCAGGTGGAGAAGTACGCCGGCGACCAGTCCCGCAACGTCACCTCGGTGATCACGGGACGGAACAACGAGATCGACGGCCTCAACGTGCAGATCAGCAACTGGGACGTCCGACTGGCCGGCAAGCGGACCGCGCTCCAGAAGCAGTACGCCAACCTCGAGACTTCGCTGGGCAAGCTGAAGAACCAGTCGACTTGGCTGTCCGGTCAACTTTCCGGCCTCTGATCCACCGCCCCGACCAGCCGTCGCCGGGCCTTGACCGAGGAGACCGATGAACGCACCGAACCTTCGCAACCGCTATTTGCAGGACTCCGTCAGCACCGCGTCGCCCGCCAAGCTGCTGACGATGCTCTACGACCGCCTGGTCGTCGACCTGATGCAGGCCGAGCAGGCCCTGCGGGCCGGCGAACGGGAGGTCGCCCACGAGAAGGTGACCCACGCACAGGAGATCGTCATCGAGCTGCGGGTCAGCCTGGACCTCGAGTCCTGGTCGGGCGCCCCAGGCCTGGCCGCCCTCTACGGCTTCCTGCTCACGGAGCTGATCGGGGCGAATATCGGCCGGGACGCCGGACGGCTGGCGGCCTGCCGCGAACTCATTGAGCCGCTGCGGGACGCCTGGCGAGAGGCGGCCGCCGCGGCGGTCGCCGGCTGACGAGCGGAGAAGCGTGGTGAACGGTGGTGGCTGGCGGAGCGCCTGGGGCGAAGCGCTGGACGAGCTGGAGTTGGACGTGGAGACGATCGAGGCGATGCTCGACGACGAGCACCGGCACGCCGAGACCCCGCCGGCCGATATCTGGAAGTCGCCCACCGAGCTCGGCGCGCTGCCGCTGGAGCTCAAGCCGCGCGCCGACGAGATTCTCACCCGCCAGCTCAAGGCGGCCGAGGAGATCGCGCGCCGGCTCACCGCCAACCGCCGGCAGATGACGATGACGGCCCGCATCGAGACCGGCGAGGCCATCAAACGGCCCGTCTACGTCGATAGGGCCATGTAGTAGATAGGGCCAGGTAGTCGCGATAGGGCCAGGTAGTCGATAGGGCCAGGTAACGGACCACCCGACGTCCCGGTCCTGGTAGCCGGGTGCCGGGACGTTCTGAGTGCAACCCGCCGGCAACCGTCTGACCCTCAGCGGATCGGCGCACAGGCCGACATGCATGGTACGAGCGACGGATCGCTGACGAAAAGCCACGGATCGGCACCTTGGACCCTGACACCAGGAGCTGCTGTGTTCGACGACGTCTCATCGTCTTCCCTGCGGGTCGCGGTCGCCGGCCTCGCGGCTCGGCAGACCGCCATCGCCAACAACATCGCGAACATCGAGACCCCCGGGTACCGGGCCCGTAAGGTCGAGTTCGAGGAGGCACTTCGTGGCGCCGTCGCCAAGGGCATGTCGCCGTTGGGAGTCGCCCCGCAGGCCCGAAACTCCCTCGAGCCGACCCGGCTGAACGGCAGCAACGTCAACCTCGACGAGGAGACGCTCTCCCACATCGACACGACCATGCGCTACCAGCTGACGCTGCGGGCGCTGGACACCAAGTACTCGATGATGCGCGACGCGATCAAGGGAGCCTGACGATGAGCACTTTCAACGCGATCGGCGTCGCCGGCACCGGCGTGACCGTCTACCGCAAGTGGCTGGACGCCGTCTCCGACAACATCGCCAACATGGACAACGTCAGCCGGACCTCGGAGAACGCGTTCCAGGCCCGCTACATCCTGGCGCAGGAAGCGCAGGACGGTAACGGCGCGCAGGTCGGCGGCGTGGCGTTCGGCAGCGCCGAGGGTGTGCTGGTGCATGAGCCGGACAACCCGCTCGCCGACGGCCAGGGCTACGTGCGCAAGCCGGACATCGACCTGGGTTCGCAGATGGCCCAGATGATGATGGCCCAGCGCGCCTACCAGGCCAACCTCGCGGTCGTGGACCGTGCGAAGGACTCCTACAACGCGGCGATCAACCTCGGGAAGTGAGGTAGGCGATGACCTCCCCGATCAGCGCCATCGGCGGCTTCTCCCCGGTCTCCGGGCTCGACGTGGTCAGCGGCATCGGCAAGACGGACGCCCTGGGCGGCACCGAGAGGGTCACGGCCGTGCAGGGCGAGCACG
>DASRYP010000394.1:0-2839 GCA_035687165.1 Actinoplanes sp.
ACATCGAGCAGCACCGCACCCTCGGCGATCGGGTGCGCGAATTGGTGGCCGCCGGTTTCGTGCTGCGCGACCTGGTCGAGCCGGAGTGGCCGGAGGGGCACGAGCAGATCTGGGGCCAGTGGAGCCCGCTGCGCGGCCGGCTCTTTCCGGGCACCGCGATCTTCGTGTCCGACCTCCCCGCCGGCTGACCGTTTCCGCAGGCCAAGCGGAGGCGACCGGGAGGCGTGGCGGAGGACGAACGCCGCCCGACGGGCCGCCGATGTGACCGGGAAGAGCCGACCCCGTCAGACGGGAAAGCCGGTATCGAGCAGGGCGGTCATCACCGCGAGCGCGGCCGGGATCATGCGGTAGTAGACCCACGTGCCGCGGCGGTCGCTGTCGACGAGACCGGCCTCGCGCAGCACCTTGAGATGGTGCGAGATGGTCGGCCCGGTCAGATCGAATTCGCCGGTCAGATCCCCGACGGCCACCTCGCCGCCGCGGGCCGAGGCGATCATCGACAGCAGCCGCAGGCGCACCGGGTCACCCAGCGCCTTGAACATCGGCGCGAACGCGTCGGCCCGGGCCGCGTCGAGCGGCTCCCTGGTCAGCGGTCCGTTGTCGGTAACGGGACTGTCCATCGTCAAGCTCCCCTTGGGCTCACCCTTGCAAAGGGGCGCAATCACGCCCGAATCCAACTCGATCACAGTACGCAGATTCGCCGCGGCGCGCTCGCCAGGACCACGGCGAACCCACTGCGTCACTCGGGGCGGCCCACCGTCAGTGGTCGGCGCCGTTCCAGTCGCGGCCGGAGCCGACGGAGACCTCGAGCGGCACCGACAGCCCGTAGGCCGCGCCCATCTCGCGGCGCACCAACGCCTCCAACTCCTCGCGCTCGCCGGCAGCCACGTCGAAGACCAGCTCGTCGTGGACCTGCAGCAGCATCCGCGACTTGAGGCCGGTTTCCTTGAGCGCGCGGTCGACCCGGAGCATCGCCACCTTGATGATGTCGGCGGCGGAACCCTGGATCGGGGCGTTCAGCGCCATCCGCTCGGCCATCTCACGGCGCTGCCGGTTGTCGCTGGACAGATCGGGCAGGTAGCGGCGGCGGCCGAGGATGGTGGCGGTGTAACCGTCCTGCACGGCGCGGCGCACAACTGCCTGCAAGTAGTCGCGGACGCCGCCGAAGCGCTCGAAGTATTCGTCCATGAGGCCGCGGGCCTCGTCGGTCGGGATGGTGAGCTGGTTGGAGAGGCCGAACGCGCTCAACCCGTAGGCCAGGCCGTAATTCATCGCCTTGATCTTGCGGCGCTGGTCGGGGACGACCTCTTCGACCGGCACGTGGAAGACCGACGAGGCGGTGGCCGCGTGGAAGTCGAACGCCGAGTTGAACGCGGCGATGAGCGCCTCGTCGCCGGAGAGGTGCGCCATGATCCGCATCTCGATCTGGCTGTAGTCGGCCGTCATCAGCTGCTCGAAGCCCTGCCCGACGACGAACGCGCGACGGATGCGCCGGCCCTCCTCGGTGCGGATCGGGATGTTCTGCAAGTTGGGGTCGGTCGACGAGAGCCGGCCGGTGGCGGCGACGGTCTGGTTGAACGTGGTGTGGATGCGCCCGTCGTCGGAGACCGACTTGAGCAGCCCGTCGACGGTCGACTTCAGCTTGGCCACGTCACGATGGCGCAGCAGATGCTCGAGCAGCGGGTCGCCGGTCTGCGCGAACAGGCTCTGCAGGGCGTCGGCGTCGGTCGTGAAGCCGGACTTGATCCGCTTGGTCTTGGGCAGGTCGCGCTCGACGAAGAGGATCTCCTGGAGCTGCTTGGGCGAGCCCAGGTTGAACTCGCGGCCGACCTCGGCGTGCGCGGCCTGCTGGGCGGCCTTGACCTCGCCGGCGAAGTGGGCCTCGAGCTCGGAGAGGTATTCGGTGTCGGCGGCGATGCCGAGGTGCTCCATCTCGCCGAGGACCTCGGACAGCGGCTGCTCGACCTCCATCAGCAGCGTCTGGGAGGCGCCGTCGTCGCGGGAGAGTTCCTCGGTGAGCACGTCGGCCAGGTCGAGGGTGGCCCGGGCGCGCAGCATCACGTTTTGCTCGGCCGCGCCCTCGTCGCCGGTCAGGCCGACGAGCAGGTCGAGCTGTCCGGTGGCCGGCTCCTCGACGCGCAGCTCACGCTTCAGATAGCGCAGGGCGAGGTCGGTCAGGTCGTAGGCCCGCTGGTCGGGTTTCGCCAGATAGGCCGCCAGCGCCGTATCGACGCGGACACCCGCCAGGGTCCAGCCGTGCGCGCGGATGGCGAGCGAGGCCGGCTTGGCGTCGTGCAGCACCTTGGGCCGGTCGGGGTCGGCGAGCCAGTCGGCGACGGCGCGCTCGTCGGCATCGTCAAGGCCGGCCGGGTCGAACCAGGCAGCCGGGCCGTCGCCGGTCGCGACGGCGACGCCGGTGAGGCTGCCGGTGCCGCGGCCGAACGTGCCGGTGACGGCCACCCCGACCGGGGCCTGGGTGGCGTGGGCGGCAAGCCAGCCGGCCACCTCACCGACCGCCAGCACCCGGCCGTCGAGGTCGAAGCCGGCCTCGGCCTCGGGCTCGACAGCGTCGAGGTAGGAGTAGAGCCGCTCGCGCAGCACCCGGAACTCGAGCGCGTCGAAGACCCGGTGGACGGCCTCGCGGTCCCAGCCGTGCCACTGCACGTCGGCCGGCCCGACCGGCAGCTCAAGGTCGAGGACCAGCTTGTTGAGGTCGTAGTTGCGCATCACGTCGGCCAGGTGGGCGCGCAGGCTCTCGCCGGCCTTGCCCTTGATCTTGTCGGCGCTGGCGATCACGCCGTCGAGCCCGCCGTACTCATTGATCCACTTGGCGGCGGTC
>DASRYP010000395.1:0-10047 GCA_035687165.1 Actinoplanes sp.
CCGCATCCGGACCGCCGACCTCGTAGCCTTCTGATCCCGAACCCCAGCCCTCGCCGACCCCCACCGAGCACGCCCGGGCTTCCCGATGCCGACACTTCGCGAGCAGCCCGCCGAAAGCCTGACCCACACCGATCGACGGCAGCCAACGTCACGCGAGACGACCTCGTCGTGGGCGGCAGTCGTGCAGAACCGAACCGGTGGGCAGCCGACCGGGCCGACCGGACGAGTGGGGTCGGGGCCCTGGTCAGGCGGGGCGGAAGCTGTCGAAGATCAATTGGAGGTCGGGGCGGTAGCGCTTCCAGTCGGCGTCCCGGGTTTGCCAGTAGAAGCCGTAGGCCTGTTTCGCCGAGGTGACGACGCCGCGGTTGTTGACGTGCTGGCGGACGCCGCTTCGGGTGAAGGTGAACTCCCAGTCGGCAGCCTTGCGGAAGTAGCTGACCGGGTCGATGCGAATCTCGCGGTAGGAGGGGAAGTCGCCTCGGGAGACGCGGTATTCGGCCTTGCCCCGCCAGTCGGCTACCGGGTTCGGGTGCGGCGTCTTGGTTTGGTCGATGCCCAGGACCCGGCCTGTCGAACGGTCGCGGAAGTAGACCATCGAGCCTTCCCGGGAACGCGTCCATCCCTTGGGGACGTAGACCGCGAAACCGGTGCTGTCACGGTAATCCCGCCATCCCGTCGGCAGAGCCGGTCGGCCGGGGCCGGTCGCGGCGAGGGACGAGGGCGGCGGCTTGGTCGCGACCGAGGTGGTGGCCGGGGAGGAAGGCGGGCGCGAGGTTCCGGCGGGGGCCGAGGCGGACGGGGTGGGAGCCGAGTCGGGCACCTGCCCGGAGCCGAGAGGCGAGCCGCCTTCGTCGGCGCCGGATCGGGTCACGACCCAGACAACGGCCGCTACCAGCACCACGACCACCGCCGCAGCCACCGCGGTCCACCGCCGCACAGCCGACCCACCGAACCCAAGCGACCCAGCAGACCCAGCAGACCCAGCAGACCCAGCAGACCGATTGTCGTCGGGGGGAACGGGTGGCGGCGTGCTGGCGGGGAACGGGTCCTCCGCGGGTGGACGCTGTGCGGGCACAGCGGGTTGGGAAGCAGGCGGTGCGGGCGGTGAAGCGAGCGCGGACTCGCCGGCGGACAAGACCGCGCCGTCCGCGAGCGCGCGCCCCTCGCGGACGGGGTCGAGGGCCGTGGAGACGGCGGCGGCGTGGGCGGCGGCCGGCTCGTTGCGTACGGGCGGAGGCAGCACCAGGTCGGCGGTTGTGGTCGGCTCGTCGCGTCCGGGCACAAGGGCATGCCCGTATGCCCCGGACGCCGCCTCGCGCAGCAGGTGTTCCGCCGAGGCCGCGTCGAGCCGGTCGGCCGGATCCTTCTGCAGCAAGCCGTTCAGCAGCGGCTCCAGCGGCCCGGCCTGGCGGGGCGGGTCGGGCTCGTCGGCGGCCAGCGCGGTCAGCGTCGCCAGCGCGTTGACCCGATGGAACGGTGAGCGCCCCTCCACCGCCGCGTAGAGCGTCGCCCCGAGCGACCACAAATCTGAGGCCAGGCCTGACGTGCCCAGCTTGGCCCGCTCCGGTGACATGTATTCGGGTGAGCCCAGCAGCATGTTCGAGCTGGTGATCTGGTTGTCACCCTCGATGGTGGCGATGCCGAAGTCGGTCAGCAGCACCCGCCCGTCGTCGGCCAGGAGCACGTTGGCCGGCTTCACGTCGCGGTGGTCGACGCCGGCCCGGTGGGCGGCCCTCAGCGCCGACAGGAGGTCGAGCCCGATGCGGGCTACACGGCGCGGGTCGAGCGGGCCCTCGGTGCGGATCTCGTCCTGCAGCGTCCGGGACGGCACGTAGGCCATCACGATCCAGGCGCGGCCGTCCACGTCGAGCACGTCGAAGACCTGGACCACGTTCGGGTGGCCGAGGCGGGCCGCGGCGCGTGCTTCCCGCATCGTCCGGCGGTGGGCCGCGTCCCGGTCCTGGGCGAGCAGCTCGTCGGGGAGCAGCACTTCCTTGATCGCGACGTCGCGCTCGAGCACCTCGTCGCGGGCACGCCAGACCCGGCCCATCCCGCCCACGCCCAGCGACTCACCCAGGCGGTATCGATCGGCGATGAGAGGCATGTCGATGCCCTTACCCGGACTCCACCAAGCTCAGACGTGTGCACGTGCGCTTATCAGTCGCGGAATATGCAATACTTCCGGAACTCCGCAACGAAAGTTTCGCGGAGGTTGAAGTGCGAGCGAGGAGACACGATGGCCGTGACCGGAAGACGAGTCACTATCGCGACCATTGCCGAGGCCGCCGGGGTGTCCGTGCCGACGGTGTCGCGCGTGCTCAACGGGCGTACGGATGTGTCTCCCGAGACGCGTGACCGGATCGAGCACCTCCTCCGAGAACACGACTACCGTCCTCGTAACTCTCGGCAGCCGCTGCACGCGGGGCTGGTCGACCTCGTCTTTCCCGATCTTGACAGTCCGTGGGCGGTGGAGCTGATCCGCGGCGTCGAGGAGGTCACCCACGCGGCCGGGGTCGGCACCGTCGTGTCGGCCATTCACCGGCGTACCACGTCGACCCGCCAGTGGCTGCAGAACCTGCGTTCCCGGCAGTCCGACGGCGTGATCCTGGTGACCTGGGACGGGGCCGGCCCGGTCAGCACCGAGCTGCACCGGCTGAACGTGCCGATGGTGATAATCGATCCGGCGGGCGGCGCGGCCGCGGACGTGCCGACGATCGGCGCGACGAACTGGGCGGGCGGGCGCAGCGCCACCGAACATCTGATCTCGCTGGGGCACCGGCGCATCGGTCTCGTGGAGGGGCCGCCCAACCTGCTGTGCAGCCGGGCCCGACTCGACGGCTATCGCGCCGCGCTCGAGTCGGCCGGCCTGCGCGTCGACCGGCAGCTGATCGAGCCGGGCGACTTCCGGCACGAGGGTGGTTTCGCCGCCGCCGAGCGGCTGCTGGGCCGGGACGACCCACCGACCGCGATCTTCGCCTCGAGCGACCAGATGGCGCTCGGCATCTACGAGGCGGCTCGGCTGCGCGGCCTGCGCGTGCCCGACGATCTGAGCGTCATCGGCTTCGACGATCTGCCCGAGGCGCGCTGGTCGTCGCCGCCACTGACGACCGTGCGTCAGCCTCTTACCGACATGGGCGGGCTCGCCGCGCGAACAGTCCTGCGACTGTCTCGCGGCGAGCCCATCGAGACTCCCCGGGTCGAGCTGGCGACAGAGCTCGTCGTCCGGGAGAGCACCCGTCCCCTACTTGCCGAAACCGGCCGTCAATCCGCTCAGTAGCTGGCGGCGCCCGATGGCGTAGAGCAGGACGATCGGCAGCGTGGTCAGGGTGACCGAGGCGGCGATCGCCGGGATGTTCACGCCGAACTGACCCTGGAAATTGGTCAGCGCGAGCGGGATGGTGCGCTGGTCGGGGCTCTGGGTGAGCACCAGCGGCAGCAGGAACCCGTTCCAGATGCCCAGCGCGTTGTAGATCGTGACGGTGACCAGGGCGGGCCGGGTCAGCGGGAACGCAAGGCGCCACATCGTGCCCCACTCACTGGCGCCGTCCATCCGCATCGACTCGAAGAGTTCCTTCGGGACGTCGCGGATGAAGTTCGACAGCACCAGCACCGACAGCGGGATGGCGAACGCGATCGAGGGCAGGATGATCGCGGCCAGGGTGTCGTACATCTTGAGCTTGATGATGATCAGGTAGACGGGGATGATCACCGCCTGCAGCGGGATCGCCAGACCCATCAGGAAGATCCAGTTCATCCCCTTGAGCAGTCGGCTGCCGGCCCCCCGGACGATCGCGAACGCCGCCATGAAGCTGATCAGCACGGCCGGGACGATCGCGCCGACCGTGACGATCGCGCTGTTGAAGAAGTACCGGACGAAGTCGTTCTCGATGACCGTCTTGTAGTTCTCGAAGGTGAACTCCGACGGCGGCAGCAGGGAGTTGGTGATGAAGTAGTTGTCCTGGGTCTTGAAGCTCGTGATGACGATCCAGTAGATCGGCAGCATCGCGACGAAGAGCCAGACCCAGCTCAGGCCGCCGCCGAGCCAGTTGTACGACATGGCCTGCCGACGCCGGCGCGCGCCGGGAGTCGAGGCGGTCGGCGACGGCGCGGGCTTGGTGATGGTCGCCACCTCAGGCTCCTTCCAACTGGCTGTCGTCGGCCCGGCCGCCCAGCCGCCGCAGCAGCAGGGAGAGCCCGAGTCCGACCAGGACCAGGATGACGGCGATGGCGCTGGCCGGGCCCATGAGGTTGGCCTGGAAGCCCTGCTGGTACATGGCGAGCGCCAGCGCGCGGGTGGCGTCGCCGGGACCACCGCCGGTCAGTACGTAGATCAGGTCGAAGAACGTCAGCGACCCGACCACCATCAACGTCGACGACGTGATGATCGTGTATTTCAGCTGCGGCAGCGTGATCGACCAGAACTGCCTCATCCGGCCCGCGCCGTCGATCTGCGACGCCTCGTACATGCTGGTCGGGATCTGCCGCACCGCACCCTGATAGATCAGCGAGTGGAACGGGATGAACTGCCAGGACACGATGAAGATCAGCGTGGCGAAGGCGAGCGTGCTGTTGCCCAGCCAGTCCTGGTTCAGCCACTCGATGCCCAGGCCGGTGCCGAGCCCGAAGTTCGGGTCCAGCAAGGACTTGTAGGTGATCGCGATGGCGGCCGAGCTGAGCAGCAGCGGAATGAAGTAGAGCACCGCGAGGAAGCCCCGGTAGCGCTTGCGCGCGGCGAGGAAGACGCCGAACAGGATCGACAGCGGGGTCTGCACGGCCCAGGAGAGGATCATGATCAGGAAGGTGACCCACAGGGCGTGCGGCAGCCCGGGGTCGCTGAGCGTGGCCCGCCAACTGGTCAGACCGGACGGCTGGATCGTGCCGATGCCGTTCCAGGTGGTGAAGCTGAGGGCGAGGACGCCGAGCAGCGGGATGATGCCGAAGGCGACGAACCACACGAACGCCGGAAGCGCCATCCAGACGACGGAACCGCCCCGCCCGCCGCTGGACCTGGTGGACTCCCTCGTCCTGACGACGGGCGGAGCGATCGTGGTCACTTGCCGATAACCCCGTTCATGCTGTCGACCCACTGCTGCGGGCTGACCTGCAACTGGAACAGCTTGGCGATGTTGTCCAGCAGCGTCTCGGCCGCGGTCGGGCTCAGCGCCTGGTCCCACGACTGCGCGAAGACCTTGGCACCGGAGGCGATCGACGACATGTCCTTGAGGAACTGCGCGTCCGCCCCGGTGAACAGGCTCTCGCTGCCCTTGAGCACCGGAACGCCGCCCGACTTGACCCAGCCGGCCTTCTCCTCGTCGTCCACCAACGTGGTCGAGAAGAACTTCTTGGCGACGTCCTTGGCCTCGGCCGTGGCCTTGGAGGAGATCGACAGGTACTGGCCGGGGTTGCCGACGGTGTTCGACGGGTCGCCCTTGCCGCCCTCGACGGCCGGGAAGTTCATCCAGCCCAGGCCACCGTCCTTGACGAAGTTGCCACCCTGGGCGGCCTGGATCCCGTAGGACCAGGAGCCGTGCAGCATCATCGCGGCCTTGCCGGTGTAGAGCAGGGCCTGGTCGGCGTTCGAGTCGGCCGTGGTCGACGAGAAGCCCTTCTGGAAGCCGTTGGCCTTCACCAGGTCCTGGATCTTGGTGAGCATGTCGAGCACGGCCGGGTCGGACCAGGCGCCCTTCTCGCCGGCGAAGACCCGGTCGAAGACCTCGGAGCCCGCCGTACGGTCGAGGAGGAACTCGAGCCACATCATGTTCGTCCAGCGCGACTGGCCGGCGAGCGAGAAGGGCGCGACCTTCGCGGCGTTGAACTTCGGGACGAGGGCCATGATGTCGCCCCACGACTTCGGGGGCTCGGCGCCGACGCGCTCGAAGACCTTCTTGTTGTAGAACAGCACGATCGGCTGGACGGTCTCGATCGGCAGCGCGTAGATCTTACCGTTGACCGTGGCCGCACCGAACGACGAGGAGAGGATCTTGTCCTTGACCGCGGCGTTCTGGCCGAACCAGTCGGTCAGGTCCTCGACCAGGTTCGAGCCCACGTACTCCTTGAGGCCGCCGCCGCCCCAGCCCCAGATCATCGTCGGGCCCTCGTTGGCGCCGAGCGCCGTCTTGATCTTCTGCTTGTAAGCGTCGTTCTGGAAGAACAACGGCGTGATCTTGGAGCCGGAGTTCGCCTTGTTGAAGCGGTCGATCGCCGCCTGACGGTACGGCTGGCCGGGCGGGCCGCTCAGCGACCAGTAGCTGGCCGCGCCACCACCACCGCCGGTGGTCGTGCCACCGCCGGAGGTGCTCGGTCCGTCGCTGCCGCAGGCGGCGAGCGCCGCGGCGCCGGCCGCACCCGCGGCGAGGCCGAGGAAGTTGCGCCGGGAAATCGGATTATTGGTCACACTGATCTCCGAACTCGAATGCCGCCTCGGGTGGCGGCGAGAGGATCGCCGTGGTGCTGTGATGCCCCTGCAAGCGCGCCGACGCCCTCGCACCGCGTCGTTGCCCTATAAGTTGCCCTATAAGTTGCCTTATCAGTGGGTCGTCCGCGTCACAGAGGCTGCAACTTTCGCTCCACAACCGCAAATTAACACGAGGTTTCGTTAACGTAGGGTTTCGCGGTGATCATGTCAAGGGTCTTGCAATGGTCGCGCTCCCACCGCAAGAGTGGACGCCGCCGCCACCTGGGCACACGAACTCTTTTAAGATCATCCAGCGCCGAGCGGCCGCGCTGTGCAAACACTGAAAGTTTCGGAACCACCAGGAACCACCAGGAACCACTGAGGAGTTGCGCCGTGACCGTACAACCGGCACACAGGACATGGCAGGATCCGGCGCTACCCGTCGCCGACCGCGTCGACGCTCTTCTCTCCGAGATGACCCTCGAAGAGAAGATAGGCCAGCTGGGCAGTCGCTGGGTCGGAAACGACATGCAGGACGAGGAGCAGCTCGACACCGAGGAGACCCTCAACGTCGCGCCCATGCAGGACGTTTTCGCAGCATCTGGCACGATACCCCTCGGTGCGGCCAGCCGTAACGGTCTCGGGCACTTGACCCGCGTCTACGGCAGCTACCCGCTCACCCCCGCCGAGGGGAGTGCCGAAGTCGTTCGTCAGCAGCACATCGTCCTCGCCAACTCGCGCCTGGGCATTCCCGCGATCGTGCACGAGGAGTGCCTGACCGGCTTCACCACGTTCGGCGCGACGGTCTACCCGGCCGCCATCGCCTGGGGAGCCACCTTCGACCCCGAGCTGGTCGAGCGGATGGCCGCGGCGATCGGCCGTGACATGGCCGCGGTCGGCGTGCACCAGGGACTCTCCCCCGTGCTCGACGTCGTCCGCGACTACCGCTGGGGCCGGGTGGAGGAGACCATCGGCGAGGACCCGTACCTGGTCGCCCTGCTCGGCGCCGGATACGTCCGCGGCCTGCAGAGCGCCGGCGTGATCGCCACCCTCAAGCACTTCGCCGGATACTCGGCCTCGCGCGGCGCCCGCAACCACGGGCCGGTGGCGATGGGCCGGCGCGAGCTGTTCGACATCATCCTGCCGACGTTCGAGACGGCGATCCGCGAGGGCGGGGCGGGCTCGGTGATGAACTCCTACTCGGACATCGACGGGCTGCCCGCGGTGGCCGACCGTTGGCTCTTCACCGAGCTGCTGCGCGACCGCTGGGGCTTCACCGGCACGGTCGTCTCCGACTACTGGGCGGTGCCGTTCCTGGCCAGCACCCACCACGTGGCGACCGACATGGTCGACGCGGGCGTCCAGTCGCTGACCGCCGGCATCGACGTCGAACTGCCGGACACGCTCGGCTTCGGCACCGACCTGATCGGCCGGGTGCCGGAGGAACTGATCGACCGGGCCGTACGGCGCCTGCTCGTCCAGAAGATCGAACTGGGGCTGCTGGACGCCGGCTGGACCCCGGAGAGGTCGGTGTCCGCGGCCGCCGCGGTTGATCTCGACTCGGCCGAGAACCGGGCGCTGGCCCGCGAGCTGGCCGAGCGCTCGATCATCCTGCTCGACCCGGGGTCCGCGCTGCCGCTCGCCGAGGGGCTGACCAAGGTCGCGGTGGTGGGTCCGGCGGCGGCCGATCCCCGTACGTTCATGGGCTGCTACGCCTTCCCCAACCACGTGCTGCCGCGCTATCCGGACGCGGGGCTGGGCATCGAGGTGACGACAGCGGTCGACGCGCTGCGGGCCGAGCTTCCCCGGACCGAGATCGTGTACGAACGTGGGTGCGCGGTGATCGGGGACGACCGGTCCGGGTTCCCGGCGGCGGTCGAGGCGGCCCGCGGCGCGGACGTGACGGTCGTGCTGGTCGGCGACCTGGCGGGGCTGTTCGGGCACGGGACGTCGGGGGAGGGGTGCGACGCCGCGGACCTGAGCCTGCCGGGCGGGCAAGGACAGCTGATCGAGGAACTGCTCGCGACCGGCAAACCGGTGGTCGTGGTGGTGGTGTCGGGACGACCGTACGCACTCGGCTCGATCGCCGACCGCGCGGCGGGCCTGGTGCAGGCGTTCATGCCGGGCGAGGAGGGCGGTGCGGCGATCGCCGGTGTCCTGTCGGGGCGCGTCAACCCGGGGGCCAAGCTGCCGGTGCAGATCCCGAAGCACGCGGGCGGGCAACCGGGCACCTATCTGCAGCCGTCGCTCGGGGCGGAGAACACCGGCGTCAGCAACCTCGATCCGACTCCGCTGTTCGCGTTCGGGCACGGGCGGTCGTACACTTCGTTCGAGGTGGACGACCTGCGGATCAGCGCCACGGAGGTGCCGACCGACGGGGAGTTCACGGTGACGGTGCGGGTGCGCAACACCGGGACGCGGGGTGGCGACGAGGTGGTGCAGCTCTACCTCAAGGACCTGATCGCCCAGGTGACCCGGCCGGTCAAGCAGCTGACCGGATTCGCGCGGGTGGCGCTTTCGGCGGGCGAGGCGAAGGACGTGACGTTCACGGTGCACGCCGATCGCACGGCCTTCACCGGTCGTGACCTCTCGCGGGTCGTGGAGCCGGGAGAGCTCGATGTTCTCGTCGGGACGTCGGCCTCGGACCTGCCTTGCGTGGGACGGGTGCGGCTCACCGGCGAGCTGCGGGTCGTCGGCGATCGCGATCGCCGGCTGATCACCCCGGTCGAGGTGCGGAAGGTCTGACCAGGTGCCGCGTCCCGACCCCCTTTTGCTCGTCCTCGACGGCAACAGTCTGCTGCACCGGGCCTATCACGCCGGTGCGGCGGACGGCTGGGTCGACGACGACGGCAATCCGATCTGGGCGTTGCGCGGTCTGGTGGGTTATCTGGCCCGGGCCGCGGCCCACCTGCGTCCCGACGCGGTGGTGGTCGGCTTCGACTGCCCCGACGAGTCGGCCCGCCGCGTCGACTACCCGGACTACAAGGCCCACCGCCCCGACAAGGCCGAAGACCTGACGGCCCAGCTCCTGGCCGCGCCCGTCCTGCTGCGCGAGGCCGGGGTCTGCGTGGTCGTCCACCGGTCCTGGGAGGCCGACGACGTGCTGGCCAGCGCGGCCGCCACGGCCCGGGCAAGCGGGTGGCGCTCGGTCCTGATGACCAGCGACCGCGACGCGTTCGCCCTGATCGACGAGGCCACCACCGTGTTGCGGGTGCGCAACGGCGGCTTCGACGAGGCCGTGCTGATCGCCGCGGCCGACCTGCCCGCCCTCTCCGGCGTGCACCCGTGGCAATACCGTGACTTCGCCGCGCTGCGGGGCGACCCTTCGGACAACCTGCACGGCGTGCGGCGTTTCGGTGCGACCACCGCGGCCAAGCTGCTCGCGGCGTTCGGCTCGGTCGAGGAGGCCTGGGCGGCCGGCGTGACCCGGGTGCGCGACGCCGTCGGCGCTCACGCCGCCACCAGTTTCACCGCCCCGGCCGCCCGCGAGATCGTCGACCGCAACCGCCGCCTGATGAGCATGCGCCACGACCTGCCGATCCCCGACCTGGCGACGGCCCGCATCCCGCTGAGCCCGTCGGTCCTGCGCCGCGCCCTGCGCGCCCGCGGCATCAACCTGGGGCCGTCCCTGTGGGCGCTGACCGGTGGCGCTC
>DASRYP010000396.1:0-10109 GCA_035687165.1 Actinoplanes sp.
TTCGCGGTCACCGACACGGGCATCGGCATCAACGACGAGAAGCTGGCGATCATCTTCGAGCCGTTCCAGCAGGCCGACGGCACCACCACCCGGAAGTACGGCGGCACCGGCCTGGGCCTGTCGATCAGCCGCGACCTGGCCGCCCTGCTCGGCGGCACGATCGTGGTCTCGTCCCGGCCGGGCGAGGGCTCGACGTTCACGCTCTACATGCCCGACGCGCTGAGCGCCGACGCGATTCCGCAGCTGAGCCTGCCGACGCTCCCGTCAACCGCGGTGGTGGTGCAGCACGCGCCGTCCCCGTCGTTCGACATGCCGCTCATGGAGCTGCCGGTGATGAGCCAGAGTCCGGTGCTGGAGGGCCACGTGGTGAGCCCGGCCAGCCGGCAGCTCGACGGCGCGACCGTGCTGATCGTCGACGACGACGTGCGCAACGTCTTCGCGCTGACCAGCGCGCTCGAGATGCACGGGCTGAACGTGCTCTACTCCGACAACGGGGTCGACGGCGTGCGGCTGCTGGGCGAGCACCCCGAGGTCGACATCGTGCTGATGGACGCGATGATGCCCGACCAGGACGGGTACGAGACGACCCGGGGCATCCGGCGCAATCAGCGCTTCCGGGATCTGCCGGTAGTGTTCCTCACGGCGAAGGCGATGCCCGGCGACCGGGAGTCGGCCCTCACCGCCGGAGCCAGCGACTACATCACCAAGCCCGTCGACCTCGACGAGCTGATCGAGCTGATGGCCCGCTGGGTGAACGCCGACACCACGACTGAGCCGGAGCGGGGCTGAGCGGGTTGAGAGGGAGATCTTAGGGTGGCTGAGCGCGCGAAAGCCCTGCTCGTCGACGACCGGAAGGACAATCTGCTCGCTCTGGAGGCGATCCTCCAGGGCCTGCCGGTGACGGCGGTGGCGGTCGAGAGCGGCGAGGCCGCGCTCAAGCAGCTGCTCACCGACGACTTCGCGGTGATCCTGCTCGACGCGCAGATGCCCAACATGGACGGCTTCGAGACGGCCAGCCACATCAAGCGGCGGGAACGCACCCGGCACGTGCCGATCCTGTTCCTCACCGCCGCCGACCGCGACGCCCAGCTCGCGCTGCGGGGTTACGCGGTCGGCGCGGTGGACTACCTGACCAAGCCGTTCGACCCGTGGGTCCTTCGCGCCAAGGTTTCGATCTTTGTCGAGCTCTGGAACAAGACACAGCAGCTCAGGGCGCAGGCCGAGGCGACCCGGGAGCGTGACGCCCAGTGGCAGCGGCTCACCGAGACAGTCGACGAGGCGGCCCGGGTGCTGCGCTCCGGCGGTGACGAGGCCGCCACCGAGGCGCTCGCCCTGCTGGAGAAGGCCCGCTGGGGCAGCTAGCGAGCCTTGCCGTCGAGGTCAAGGTCGGTGGGTCGAGGGCCCGCACTCCGGGGAGCCGCGCAGCCGTCCATTTCGGCCACTTTCCGGCGCGGCACCGACACCGAGTCGGGCAGACTGCGGGCAGTCAGGCCGTGCTGCTGATCATGAGGGCGCTGCGCAGGCCGGTGATGTCGAGCACTCGCAGCAGGAAGTCGCCGACGTTGCTGAGAGCCAGGACAGAACGGGCATGCTGGGCCTTGCGGCTGAGCACGACCAGCGTGCCGAGGCCCTGGGAATCGCAGAAGGTGACCCCGGCCATGTCGAGGATTATGCGGGCCGGCGGCTCGACCAGAACCTCGTTGACCAGCGCTGACAGCCGGTTGACGGTGAGCACGTCGATCTCCCCGGCGAGGTGGAAGACGACCTCGTCGGGCGAGTGCTCCGCAGTGATCGACAGCTCGGGGGGCTCCACCTGGCCAGCCTATCGCCTGCGCGCTTGTTCGGCCTGTTGAGCGCGAACGTATCGGGGCGTTCCCGGCATCGGAGGGGAGTACGTTCGGTCATCCTCGGACGATGTGAGGAACCCTCTTGAGAGTCTTGCCGGGACGCGCTGACACAATGGGAGCCGCTGTGACCACCTCATACCACCCCGAGGGCCTCCCCTACCCGGAAGACGCCCCGGTTTCCCAGGCCCTGTTCGACCGCGCCAAGGCCATCGTGCCCGGCGGGGTCAATTCACCCGTGCGTGCTTTCCGAGCGGTCGGTGGCACGCCCCGCTTCATGGATCATGGCTCGGGTCCCTGGCTCACCGACGCCGACGGGCGCCGCTACGTCGACCTGGTCTGCTCCTGGGGCCCGCTCATCCACGGACACGCGCACCCGCAGGTCGTCGCCGCGATCCAGTCGGCCGCGACCCGGGGGACCAGCTTCGGCACGCCCACGGCGGGCGAGGTCGACCTGGCCGAGGAGATCGTCCGGCGTACGCCGGTCGAGGAGGTCCGCCTGGTCAACTCGGGCACCGAGGCCACGATGTCGGCGATCCGGCTGGCCCGCGGCTTCACCGGCCGATCCAAGATCGTGAAGTTCGCGGGCTGTTACCACGGTCACGTCGACGCGCTGCTCGCCGCGGCCGGGTCCGGGGTCGCCACGCTCGGCCTGCCCGACTCTCCGGGCGTCACCGGCGCGTCGGCCGGGGAGACGATCGTGCTGGCCTACAACGACATCGCCGCCGTCGAGGAGGCCTTCCGGCTGGAGGGCGCCGAGATCGCGGCGATCATCACCGAGGCCGCGCCCGGCAACATGGGCGTGATCGCCCCGCGCGACGGCTTCAACCAGCGGCTCGCCGAGATCGCGCACGCGGCCGGCGCCCTACTCGTGGTCGACGAGGTGATGACCGGCTTCCGCGTCTCGGCCGGCGGCTGGGCCGGACTCGACCCGGTCGACGCCGACCTCTTCACCTTCGGCAAGGTGATGGGCGGCGGCCTGCCCGCGGCGGCGTTCGGCGGTCGCCGCGAGATCATGTCGCGGCTCGCCCCGGCCGGCCCGGTCTATCAGGCCGGCACCCTCTCGGGAAACCCGCTGGCCTGCGCGGCCGGGCTCACCTCGCTGCGGCTCGCCGACGACGCGGTCTACCAGCGGCTCGACGAGTTGTCGGTGACGGTCGGCGGGCTGGCCGCCGATGCCCTGCACACCGCGGGGGTCCCGCACCGGGTGTCGGTCGCCGGCAACATGTTCTCGATCTTCTTCACCGACGCCGAGGTGTTCGACTACGAATCGGCCAAGACCCAGGACGTCGGCGCTTACAAGGCGTTCTTCCACGAGATGCTGGCGCGCGGCGTCTACCTGCCACCGAGCGCCTTCGAGTCGTGGTTCGTCTCGACCGCGATCGACGAGGAAGCTCTGGAACAGATCGCCTCCGCGTTGCCTCATGCGGCGCGTGCGGCGGCGGGGAGTAACAAGGTATGACCGACCGCACCGAAGCCAGCGAAGCGTTCGGAGGGCCAGGAGTGCAGGCCAATCAGGCTCAGCGCGAACCGACGCGGACGACCGTGCATGTGATGCGGCACGGCGAGGTCTACAACCCGAGCAAGATCCTGTACGGCCGGCTGCCCGACTTCCACCTGTCGGAGCTCGGCCAGCAGATGGCCGTGGCCGCCGCCGAGTCGTTGGCCGGGCGCGACGTGACGTACGTCGTCGCCAGCCCGCTCGAACGCGCGCAGGAGACGGCCGTCCCGATCGCCGCCGAATTCGATCTCGAGATCCATTCCGACATACGGCTGATCGAGAGCGCGAACTACTTCGAGGGCAAGCGTGTCTCGGTCGGCGACGGCGCGCTGACCAATCCGCGACACTGGTGGGTGCTGCGTGACCCGATCACCCCGTCCTGGGGCGAGGCCTACCTGGCGATCGCGCAGCGTATGTTCGCCGCCGTGCAGGCCGCCCGGGTCGCCGCCGAGGGGCACGAGGCAGTTTGTGTCTCGCACCAGCTCCCGATCTGGACGCTGCGGCGCTATGTGGAGCAGAAGCGGCTGTGGCACGACCCTCGCCGGCGTCAGTGTGGCCTGGCCAGCATCACGTCGTTCCGCTTCGAGGGCGCCAAGGTCGTCGGGATCGATTACACCGAGCCCGCCGCCCACCTGGTGGCCCTCTCCGCGACAGCCAAGACCGCCAAGGGAGCTTGACCATGCGCCGCCTCGCCGCCGTCCTGGCCGCCGCCGTCACGGTCGGTGTCCTAGCCGGATGCGGCGGGGAGGACAACTGGGCCACCAAGTGCACCACCACCGAAGGCGTGGTCGAGTGCGCCCCGGATCAGCGCACGGCGATCAAGCCGATCACCGGCGAACTGCTCGACGGTAAGCCGTACGACGTGAGTCAGGACCGCGGCAAGGTGGTCGTGGTCAACTTCTGGGGCTCGTGGTGCGCGCCGTGCCGGGCCGAGGCCGACGACCTGGAGAACACCTACCAGGCGATGAAGGACAAGGGCGTCACGTTCGTCGGGATCAACTCGCGGGACGACCGCGACGCGGCCCGGGAGTTCGAGCGCGGCCGGGTGACGTACCCGAGCATCTTCGACTTCGACGGCAAGGTCGGCATCCAGTTCGACGTGACGCAGGTCGGCATGCCGTCCACGTTGATCGTCGACCGGCAGGGACGGATCGCGGTCGCGCTGCGCAAGGCCACCACGGCGAGCCAACTGCAGCCGCTGGTGGCAAAGATCGCCGCGGAGAGTGAGCGCTGATGGGGGAGACCTTCGCCGACATCGCCGGTGGCGGTCCGCTGGTGCTCGCGATCGCCGTGGCCGCGCTCGCCGGCCTGGTCAGCATCCTGTCGCCGTGCGTCCTGCCGCTGCTGCCCGGCTACCTCTCCTACGTCACCGGCCTCGCGGGCTCCGATCTGGACGCCTCGGCGTCCAGCAGCAGCGAGGTCGAAGAGGGCGCCGGTGGCGTGCGGACGATGACCCGGCCGGCCACGAGCCGGGCGGTTCGCGGGCGCGTGCTGGCCGGCACCAGCCTTTTCGTGCTCGGCTTCTCGGTCGTCTTCACCCTGCTGGCCACGCTCGTCGCCAACCTCGGCTTCCTGGTGCGCCACCAGGACGCCCTCAACGTCGGGCTGGGCATCCTGGTCATCGTGCTGGGGCTCGGCTATCTCGGCTGGATCCCGGGGCTGCGGCGGGAGGCCCGGATCACGAAACTTCCGGCGGCCGGCCTGCTGGGCGCCCCGATCTTCGGCGCGATCTTCGCGTTCTCCTGGCTGCCGTGCACCGGTCCCACCCTCGGCGCCGTGCTGGTCCTCGCCACGACCAGCGGTGCGACCGACCGGGCCGTGGTGCTCGCCCTGGCGTACAGCCTGGGTCTGGGCCTTCCGTTCGTTCTTTTCGGTCTTTTCTTCCGCAAGCTCCTCGGCGTCTTCCGAGCGGTCCGCCGCAACAGCCGCTGGGTCACCCGGCTCGGCGGCGTGCTGCTCATTCTGGTCGGGATCATGCTGGTCAGCGGCGGGTGGAACCACTTCATCAACTGGCTCAGGGTGTCCTTCGACTTCGGGGGAGGAACGCTGCTGTGACCGTCGTCGAGCACCGTCCCGCCCCGCCCGCCCCGCCGCCGCGACGCACCAGCCCGGTGTGGGCGCTGCTGCGCAACTCGTGGCGGCAGCTGACCAGCATGCGTACGGCGCTGGTCCTGCTCTTCCTCCTGGCGATCGCGGCGATCCCGGGCTCGGTCTTCCCGCAACGCCCGGTCAGCCCCGAGAAGGTGACGCAGTATTACCAGCTCCACCCCGAGCTGGCGCCGTGGCTGGAACGGCTCGGCGGTTTCGAGGTCTACGCGTCACCCTGGTTCGCCTCGATCTACCTGTTGCTCTTCGCGTCGCTGATCGGCTGTGTCGTGCCCCGGCTGCTCGACCACGCCCGCGCGTTGCGCCTCGCCCCGCCCGAAGCGCCGAAGCGCCTGGAACGCCTGCCCCAGCACGCCGAGCCGTTCGGTCGGCCGGGCCAGCCGGCCGACGTGGCTCGCGAGCTCGGCGGTGTCCTGCGCCGGCACCGGTTCCGGACCAGGGTGCGCGAGGGCGAGGACGGCACCTGGACGGTCTCGGCCGAAAAGGGCTTCCTCAAGGAGAGCGGCAACCTGCTCTTCCATCTCGCCCTGCTGACCGTGCTGATCGGGGTGGGCTTCGGCCACTGGTACGGCTGGCACGCCAACCGGATCCTGGTCGGCGGCACCGACCAGGGCTTCTGCAACGTGCTCCCGCAATACGACGACGCCACGCTCGGCCCCCGGGTCGAACCGGCCGACCTGCCCACCTTCTGCCTCAAGATGACCGACTTCCAGGCCGCCTTCCAGAAGACCGGCCAGCCCAAGTCGTTCCTGGCGACGGTGCAGGTCACCGAGGACAACGGCCCGGCCGTGACCCGTGAGTTCACGGTCAACGACCCGCTGCGCCTCAAGGGCGCCAATGTCTACCTGCTCGGGCACGCCTACGCGCCGGTGCTGAAATACACCGACCGGTTCGGCGTCTCGCAGACCAAGGTCGTGCCGTTCCTGCCGATCGACGCCATGCAGAGCAGCGAGGGCGTCGCCCAGTTCCCCGACATCAACATCGACCCCAAGACCGACAAACGGGACCCGACCCTGCAAATGGGCTTCGAGGGAATGTACCTGCCGACCGCGCCCACCGACGGCAGCGCGACCTCGACGTTCCCGGCCGAGAACAACCCGATGCTCTACCTGACGGCCTACCGCGGCGACCTGGGCCTTGACGTCGGCACGCCGGGCTCGGTCTACTCCCTCGACCAGGGACAGATCCACAGCGGCGATCTCAAGAACGTCAGTGGCGTACGCCCGCACGCGCTCAAGCTCGGTGACACCTGGACCCTGGACGACGGCACCAAGCTCGAGTTCGTCGGCACCCGTCCCTACGCGACGCTCTCGATCCGGCACGACCCGACCCAGGCGCTGGCCCTGGTCGGTGCGGTCGCCGGGCTGCTCGGGCTGATGCTCTCGCTCTCCGGCCGCCGGCGCCGGGTCTGGTTCCGGGTTCGGCCGAATCCCGACCTGCCGGGTTCGGCGGAGACTCCCGGCGGTACGTTGGTCACGGCTGGTGGCCTGCCGCGCACCGACTATCCCAGTTTTCCGGCCGAGTTCCAGGCGCTGGTGAAGGCCGCCGAGGAAGGAACGTCCTGATGGCGGAGTTGTCGAATCAGTTGATGGCGGCGGCCGTCCTGATCTATCTGGCCGCGATGGTCTGCTACGCCGGGGAATACGCGTTCGGCAAGCGCAGCCGGATCGGCCGCGCCGCGGTGCGCCCGGTCGAGGCCAGGCAGCTCGTGGGAGCCGGCGGCCCGGTCGTCCTGGAGGAAACGCCTCCGCCGCCGGTGTCGACCCGCCGCAACCGGGCCGAGCTGATCGGCTGGATCGCGGTCGGCTTCAACGTCATCGCCGTGCTGCTGCACCTCGGCGGCCTGGTCACGCGTGGGATCGCGGCCGACCGGATGCCGTGGGGCAACATGTACGAGTACATTCTCGCGACCACCTTCATCGCCTCGGCCGTCTGGCTGGGTATCGTGCTGGCCCGCCCGGCCGTGCGGCACCTGGGCCTGTTCGCGGCGCTGGCCCTGGTCGTGATGCTCGGCGCGGCCAGCCTGATCGCCTACACGCCGGTCGGCCCGCTGGTCCCGGCCCTCCAGTCGTACTGGTTCATCATCCACGTCTCGACGATCATCGTGGGTTCCGGCGTCTTCCTGATCGGCGCGGTGCCGGCCGCGATGTTCCTCATCCGCAGTGGGTACGACCAGGGCAAGCGCAAATTCCCCTACACGCTCGGCAAGCGCGTGCCCGCCGCCGACACCCTCGAGCGTCTGACGTTCCGCCTGCACGCCTTCGCGTTCCCGCTCTTCACCTTCGGCGCGCTCATCGCGGGTCCGATCTGGGCCGAGGCGTCCTGGGGCCGCTACTGGAACTGGGACCCCAAGGAGGTGTGGGCGTTCATCTCCTGGATCGTCTACGCCGGTTACCTGCACGCCCGGGCCACGCCCAGCGTCAAGCGCACGGCGGCGACCTGGATCGCCCTGATCGGCTTCCTGACCATGCTGATGAACCTGTTCGGCGTCAACCTGTTCTTCGAGGGCCTGCACTCGTACGCGAACGCGGGTTAACGGCGGTCACCAGCGGTCCCTCCACCGGGGAACAATCGCCCGCTCAACGCGATTCGGGCAGGACGAGTGACGGTGATCGCCCCCGCGCCGAACTGTCGGACCCGTAGGCGAGACTGGTCGTCATGGCGCCTCGTGGATTTCCCTATGAGAATCTGCAGAGCTTCCTCGACGCCCTCGATGCGGCCGGGGAGCTGCGTCGGGTCACCGTCCCGGTCGACCCGACGCTCGAGATCAGCGAGGTGGTGACGCGGACGGTGCGGGCCGGCGGCCCGGCGCTGCTGTTCGAGCACCCGACCCGCGGCTCGATGCCCGTGGCGATCAATCTCTTCGGCACCGAGAAGCGCATGGCCATGGCTCTCGGCGTCGAGTCGCTCGACGAGGTCGGCGAGCGCATCGGCGCGATGCTCAAGCCGGAGCTCCCGGTCGGCTGGTCCGGCCTCCGCGAGGGCCTGGGCAAGGTGCTCCAGCTCAAGTCGCTGCCCCCGCGCAAGGTGAAGAACGCGCCCTGCCAGGAAGTCGTGCTCAAGGGCGACGAGGTCGATCTCGGCCTGCTGCCCGGCCTGCAGGTCTGGCCCGACGACGGCGGCATCTTCCACAACTACGGGCTCACCCACACCAAGCACCCCGAGACCGGCAAGCGCAACCTGGGCCTCTACCGCCTCCAGCAGCACTCGAAGAACACGCTGGGCATGCACTGGCAGATCCACAAGGACTCGACGGCCCACCATGCGGTCGCCGAGCGGCTCGGGCAGCGCCTCCCGGTGGCGATCGCGATCGGTTGCGACCCCGTGGTGAGCTACGCGGCGAGCGCCCCGCTGCCGTCCGATATCGACGAATACCTGTTCGCGGGCTTCCTGCGGGGCGAGCGGGTCGAGATGGTGGACTGCCTCACCGTCCCGCTCCAGGTGCCGGCCGAGGCGCAGATCATCCTCGAGGGCTACCTCGAGCCGGGTGAGCGCCTGCCCGAGGGGCCGTTCGGCGACCACACCGGTTTCTACACCCCGGTCGAGCCGTTCCCGGTGCTGCACATCGAGTGCATGACGATGCGGAAGAAGCCGATCTACCACTCGATCATCACGTCGAAGCCGCCGCAGGAGGACCACGGCCTCGGCAAGGCCACCGAGCGCATCTTCCTGCCGCTGCTGCGCATGCTGATCCCCGACGTCGTCGACTACGACCTGCCCGCGGCCGGCGTCTTCCACAACTGCGCGATCGTCTCGATTCGCAAGCGCTACCCGAAGCACGCGCAAAAGATCATGAACGCGATCTGGGGCGCCCACCTGATGTCGCTGACCAAGCTGATCGTGGTCGTCGACGAGGACTGCGACGTTCACGACTACAACGAGGTCGCGTTCCGCGCCTTCGGCAACGTCGACTACGACCGCGACCTGCTGCTCACCCAGGGCCCGGTCGACCACCTCGATCACTCTTCCTACCAGCAGTTCTGGGGCGGGAAGGCCGGCATCGACGCCACCCGTAAACTGCCCGCCGAGGGCTACTCACGAGGCTGGCCCGAGGAAATGGTGATGTCGCCCGAGGTGAAGAGCCTGGTCGACAAGCGCTGGAAGGAGTACGGCATATGACGGCGGTCGCGGCGGTTCCCGAGAAACCGAGCAAGGTCAAGGCGTTCCTGCGCCTGGTCACCATCGAGCACTCGGTCTTCGCGCTCCCGTTCGCCTATCTCTCCGCCGCCGTCGCGCTGCACCGCGAGGGCACCGGCGTCCACTGGGTCGACCTGCTGCTGGTGACGATCGCGATGGTGGCCGGCCGCACCTTCGCGATGGCCGCCAACCGCATCCTCGATCGCAAGATCGACGCCCGCAACCCGCGTACGCGCAACCGCGAACTCGTCACGGGCGCGGTCTCGCTGCGGACGGCCTGGACGGGCGCCGCGGTCTCGCTGGTGCTGCTCTTCGTCGCCGCCGGCCTGCTCAACTGGCTCTGCCTCGCGCTCTCCCCGCTCGCCGTGATCCCCCTGGTGATCTATCCGTACGCGAAACGGTTCACCAACTTCCCGCATTACGTGCTCGCGCTCGCCCAGGCGGTCGCCCCGGTCGGCGCCTGGCTGGCGATCACCGGCACCTTCGCCGGCTCGGGGCCGGCCTGGCTGCTCGGCATCGCG
>DASRYP010000397.1:0-6695 GCA_035687165.1 Actinoplanes sp.
CGCGTCGAAGCCACCAACACCCACCTACGCGTCCTGACCCGACGCGCCTACGGCTACGCCAGCCCCAACGCCCTCATCACCATCGCCGACCTCACCCGCGGCGGCCTCTGTCCACAACTACCCGGCAGATGATCAAGAAAAGCTACCCACGAAAACAGCAGAAGAGCCCTTTATCCTGGTGGCCCGTCTCGGCCTGACCTTGTCCATCGGGGTGACGGTCGTTGGTGTCACCTGCCGCTCCTCACTCGGAGGATCCGAACGGAGAGCAGCAGGCCGTCACCGCGCGTGCCGCCGGGAATCGGCAATCACCGCATGTACAGGTTGGCGCCGGAGCAGATGTATTGCCGACCGGTCTCAGTGGTGAACCGGAACGCCGCCCAGGCACAGTCGAGATTGCTTAGATACGTCGCCACGAAGACACCTTGCTGGCCACTGGGGTTTCCATCCGCCAATGCTGCTTCGCCGCTCACCGCCAAAACGGTGGTCGCCATCGCCCCAGCCAAGCCGAGCGTAACCATGAGTCGCCGAAAACCTCGGAACACGGGCCTCTCCCTCGAAATTTGCGTCACCTGTCGCAAGGGCTGCTGCGACAGGCCCCAGAAAGCTCAGAGAGGACGGCGCAAGGGTCACCGCGCCGCGCGACTCCGAGTTGGCTAACTATTGCACACTGCCCGGGTGATGTCTTTCTCAGCGGCGCACTCTCCTTCGCACTGGATGCAGTGCGCGGATGCGGCCTACGAGCGCACCGACACTCGCGCTGTTCGGAAGCACTGATACGTCGGCGCCGTGGTAGCGGGAGATGTCATCGCTATGGCCGACGGGGTGTCCCTGGCAGTCGCTGACCATCGTGGTGGCACCGTCACGGAGACAATGTGGAGCGCCTCGTCGGGGAGGCGCTGGGGCCGGCGGAGCCGGGTGCAACAGTCCCCAATGCTCAGCAGGGGCACCACGGTGACGACTGTCGCAAGAGGATGGTCTCCAACCGACCGCGCAGAGAGGTACTTCTACCGGGTCAGGGCGTCGCGCCGGGTGAGGCCTCGGCCACCACTGCGCGATAGACATTCACTGCCGGCGTATACCGCTTTCCGACGGGCGAACATTCGTCTGCAACGAAGGTGTATGCCCGCGACAGCGGTGTAAACCTGTGACCGACGACTGCGGCCAGCGCGCCCGATGTCTCCATCGCCATTGCCTGCGGTCTTACGGCCGTCATGTGCAACCGGTGGCTCTCGGTCGATGTGAGAGGCGGATAACCTGCAGTGCGGAACCAGATCGGGTTGTGGGCCGCTGGTGCGCAGACATTCGCGCTGCAGTCCTCAGACCCAGCTTGGTCACGGGAGGGGCCCGGTCACCCTCACACGCAACGGATCACGCACATATATGATCCCCTCCTATCAGAAGTTGCCACTCCCGACAGGAGACCTCCGACCGGCGGCCACCAACGAGCCAGATCATCCCGACCAGCACAACCCGGAAATCACGGCCAACCAGGCCCCAACCGAGTCAGCTCGGGATAACCAGATCCTCGGAATAGGACGACAGCCTTCCCGCCTCCAGCGTGTCGCACACCCTCTGGGCGTCCACGGCGAGCCTGACCCGCCGGCTCACCGGCACCACCACGGCAACCTGGCGCACCGGCGACAAGGACATGAACATGGCGCATTCCATTCTGGACCTGATCACCGAACGGCAGACGGTCGTCGCCGCGGCCATCGCCACGCTGCGCGAACAGATCGACGGACTCACACGAACTACGCACCGCCGAGATCGAACTGAACGACCTTACAGATATAAGTGAACTTATGACCCGCTGAGGTGTTTGGGGCGGCGAAGTCCGGCGGAACGCAGGCGGGCGGCCAGGTCCCGGGAGGGCAGCAGCGTCGCGCCGAGCCAGAGCGCACTGCGGAACCTGACGTCCGGGATGTCGTAGTGGTCCCGGTCGAAGGCCCGTCGTGGCGTGCCCAGCATCTCGGCGAAGACGTGCAACTCCTCGTAGCTGACGTCACTGACCAGGTGGGACCAGAGCCGCCCCCGGGCCGGCCAGAGCGGCTCGTCGACGAGGATCAAAGGTCGACGTGCAGCAGGTCGACCCCCCGGTCGGCCGCGGAGCCCCGAACGTCCGGCGCCCCGACCCGGGCCGCGTCCGCCGTCAGGTCGTCCGGCATCGTCTGGGATTGCCGTTCGGCGGCCACTCGGGCCAGGTAGTGCTCGATCTCGCGGTTGCGCACTACCTGGTTCCAGCCGAGCGCCTCCCCCATCACCGCGGCCGCGTGCACCGCTGATTCCGCGCCTCGATGCGCGGTCTCGATCGAGACGCGGGTGCGCCGGGTGAGCACGTCGTCCAGGTGCAGGGCGCCTTCGGCGAGGGCCGCGTACGCCACCTCGGCGGCCAGATATTCCGGTGCGCCCACCAGCGGGGCCGCGAGGGTCGGATCCGCCTCGATCATCGCCAGCAGGTGCACCGAGAGCGTCCCGTACCGCTCGAGCAGGTGCTCGATCACCCCGGTGGTGACGCCGTGCCGCCGAGCCGTGTCCTGCCGGTCGCGCCACGCGGCGCTGTAGCCGTCGGCGCCCAGCAGCGGCAACTCGGCCGTGCGCGACGGGCGGGCCGCACCGCCGAGCCGCCGCACCGCCTGGTCGACGACGTCGGCCGCCATCACCCGGTACGTCGTGTATTTGCCCCCGGCCACCAGCAGCAGCCCGAGCATCGGCTCGACCACCGCGTGCTCGCGGGACAGCTTTGACGTCGAGTCGGCCTCGCCGGAGAGCAGCGGCCGCAACCCCGCATAGACGCCCTCGATGTCGTCGATCGTCAGCGGCCGGTCGAGCACCGTGTTGACCTGGTCGAGCAGGTAGCGGATGTCGCGGGCCGAGGCCGCCGGATGGGACCGGTCGAGCTTCCAGTCGGTGTCGGTGGTGCCGATGATCCAGTGGCCGCCCCACGGGATGACGAAGAGGACCGACGTGGGCGTCCGCAGGATCAGGCCGGCCTCGCCGGTGATCGCCGAGCGTGGCACGACCAGGTGGACGCCCTTGGACGCGCGCACCCGGAAGCCGGGCCGGACGTCGACGTCGCGCAGCATCTGCGACATGTCGTCGCTCCACACGCCGGTGGCGGCGACGACCGTGCGCGCGCGGACCTCGAACTCGGGCGCGTCGGGTGCCTCCAGGTCGCGGACCCGGACGCCGACCACCTCACGCGCCTCGCGCACGAAGCCGACCACCCGGGCACTGGTCACCACGGCCGCGCCCAGGCTGGCCGCCGTGCGAGCCAGGTTGACCACCAGGCGGGCGTCGTCGACCTGGCCGTCGTAGTAGCGGATCGCGCCGCTCAGGGTCTCGGCCCGCAGGCTGGGGAAGAGGTGCCGGGCGCCGTCACGGCTGAGGTGCCGGTGCAGCGGCATGCCCCGGCCGGTGCCGAAGAGACCGGCGAACACGTCGTAGGCCGCCACGCCCAGGCCGTAATAGGCTCGGCGGCCCACCCGGGCGGCCGGGTTGCCCGCGGGCAGCGGCACCAGGATCGGCACCGGGCGGACGAGGTGCGGAGCCAGCCGGGTCGAGAGCAGACCCCGCTCGGTCAGCGCCTCGTGCACCAGATGCAGTTCGAGTTGCTCCAGATAGCGCAGGCCGCCGTGGATCAGCTTGCTCGAGCGGCTGGACGTGCCGGCCGCCAGGTCACGGGCCTCGACCAGCGCCACCTTGAGCCCACGGGAGGCGGCGTCGAGGGCAGCACCGGCGCCGGTGACACCGCCGCCGATGACGAGGACGTCGAACTGCTCCTTACGCAGGCGCCGGAGGTCGGCCAACCGCCGGAGCGGGGAGAGCCGGCCGGCCGCGTAACGGGAGACGGAGGGATCGCGCACGCGTCCCACCGTAGCGCTCGGGGGTGTCCCGCAGACCAGGGACAGGGCCGAGGTGATCCTCGCATCACCTCGGAGACCAGAAAGGGCGGGCCGCCGAAGCGACCCGCCCTTTCTAAGACTGGACTCAGAAGTCCATGTCACCGCCGCCCGGGGCACCGGCCGGAGCCGGGTTCTTCTCGGGCTTGTCGGCCACGACGGCCTCGGTGGTGAGGAACAGCGCGGCGATCGACGCGGCGTTCTGCAGCGCCGAACGGGTGACCTTGGCCGGGTCGATGATGCCCGCGGCCAGGAGGTCGACGTACTCGCCGGTCGCGGCGTTGAGGCCCCAACCCGCTTCGAGGTTGCGCACCTTCTCGACCACGACGCCGCCCTCGAGGCCGGCGTTCACGGCGATCTGACGCAGCGGGGCGTCGAGCGCGACCTTGACGATGTTGGCACCGGTCGCCTCGTCGCCGAGCAGGTCCAGCTTGTCGAACGCGGACTTGCCGGCCTGCACGAGCGCGACGCCACCACCGGGGACGATGCCCTCCTCGACGGCCGCCTTCGCGTTGCGAACGGCGTCCTCGATGCGGTGCTTGCGCTCCTTGAGCTCGACCTCGGTGGCCGCGCCGACCTTGATGACCGCAACGCCGCCGGCCAGCTTGGCCAGGCGCTCCTGCAGCTTCTCACGGTCGTAGTCGGAGTCCGACTTCTCGATCTCGGAGCGGATCTGGTTGACCCGGCCCTGGATCTGCTCGGCGTTGCCGGCACCGTCGACGATGGTCGTCTCGTCCTTGGTGATGACGACCTTGCGGGCCGAGCCCAGCAGGCTCAGGTCGGCGGCGTCGAGCTTGAGGCCGACCTCTTCGCTGATGACCGTGCCACCGGTGAGGATGGCGATGTCCTCGAGCATGGCCTTGCGACGGTCACCGAAGCCGGGGGCCTTGACGGCGACCGACTTGAAGGTGCCGCGGACCTTGTTGACGACCAGCGTGGCCAGGGCCTCGCCGTCGACGTCCTCGGCGATGATGACGAGCGGCTTGCCGCCCTGCATGACCTTCTCGAGCACGGGGAGCAGGTCCTTGACCGCCGAGATCTTGCTGTTGGCGATGAGGATGTAGGGGTCGTCGAAGACGGCCTCCATGCGCTCCGCGTCGGTCATGAAGTAGGCCGAGACGAAGCCCTTGTCGAAGCGCATACCCTCGGTGAGCTCGAGTTCGAGACCGAAGGTGTTGCTCTCCTCGACGGTGATGACGCCTTCCTTGCCGACCTTGTCCATGGCCTCGGCGATGATCTCGCCGACCGTGGCGTCACCGGCGGAGATGGAGGCGGTGGAGGCGATCTGCTCCTTCGTCTCCACGTCCTTCGAGAGCTGCTGGAGGCCCTCGGAAACGGCCGCGACGGCAGCCTCGATGCCCCGCTTGAGGGCCATCGGGTTGGCGCCCGCGGCAACGTTGCGCAGACCCTCTCGCACCAGAGCCTGGGCGAGGACGGTCGCCGTCGTCGTGCCGTCACCGGCTACGTCGTCGGTCTTCTTGGCGACCTCCTTGACCAGCTCGGCGCCGATCTTCTCGAAGGTGCCCTCGAGCTCGATCTCCTTGGCGATCGACACACCATCGTTGGTGATGGTGGGAGCGCCCCACTTCTTCTCGAGCACGACGTTGCGGCCCTTGGGGCCGAGCGTCACCTTGACGGCGTCGGCGAGCTGGTTCATACCGCTCTCGAGGCCGCGACGAGCTTCCTCGTCAAATGCGATGATCTTGGCCATACGGCTGTGTCCTCCTGGACATTCGAGGTGCAGGGCCGTGTGGCCCGCCCTCCGCACGTTTGCGGAACTCTGCGGACGTCACCACCTGGCGAGGTGACGTCCTCAGGTCGAGCCGGATAGCCCGCGACGACCGACCCCGTGCCCCGGCGCCGATGGCGACGCCGCGACCGAGACCCCACCGTCCCGACCTGCTTGGCACTCAGCAGTCGCGAGTGCCAATGACTTGTTTAGCACTCTCAGGTGTCGAGTGCAAGGAAACGACGCCCTCCGGGGACCTAGTCCTCCGGTGTCGCCAGCGCAGCCCGCAGAGTGCCGCTGGTCACTGGTTCGGCGATGCGACGGGCCTGGGCGTACGTCACCAGGGCGGCGACCGCCCAGACCTGGACGAGCACGACCGCGACCAAGGTCGACGCGAACCCGCCGAGCAGCGCGTCGGCCACCCGGGGAGCCACCGTGACCGCGGCCGCCGTGGCGACCAGCCCGACCGGTCGGACGCGGGCGAGCAGGTGTGCCGCGCGGTGCGGGCGGTGGCCGCGTTCGATCAGCCCGACGCAGCCGAGGACGCCACCGAACGTGAGCAGGCCGGTCGAGACGAGCGCGTGCACGACAGTGAGCGGGCCGGCCGCCGCAGGCCCGAGCCGTTCCGCGGTGAGCAGCAGCGGCAGCCCCCCGGTCAGCAGCGCGAACCCGGCGAACCACAGCCACAGCGCGCGCAGCCGCAGGGCGACGAGCGACCAGAGCCGGCGCGGGCCGGGCGCCTCGCCGTCGGCCGACAACGGCACCGCTACGCCGACCGCACCGGCCAGGCTGATCACCAGCGGCAGCGCCGACACCGTCAGATAGGCCAGCCACATGGCCGGGAGCAGCAGCAACCCGAAGCCACCGGCCAGCTCGACCAGCGTCGGGGCGGCGATCACCGTGTCGTCGAGGCGGCCGACGAAGAAGTGCATCGGCAGCGCGGTCAGCGCCATCACCGGCAGCAGGGACGCCCAGCCCCGGCCGAGAACCGCGAGGAACTTCCGCGTCCAGTCCGCCTGTCCCGGGGCCGCCACGAGCGGGTCGTCCAGCGGCGGCAGCACCGTTAA
>DASRYP010000398.1:0-5435 GCA_035687165.1 Actinoplanes sp.
ACTACTGGACGATGCGCAAGATGGTCGGCCCGTGGGTGAGCGACCAGGCCGGCGACTTCCGCCTGATGAGCCGCGCGGTGGTCGACGTCCTCAACGAACTGCCCGAACCCCGCCCGGTCTACCGCCTGGTGGTGCCGTCGCTGGGCTTCTCGAGCGCCGAGGTCGGTTACGTCCGCGAGGAACGCGTCGCCGGCGAGACCAAATACCCGCTGAGCCGCATGATCCGCCTGACCTTCGACAGCGTGACCGGATTCTCCGCCTCCCCGCTGCGCCTCGCCACCTGGCTCGGTCTGTTCAGCTTCCTGCTCTGCGTGGCCTTGATCCTCACCGGCCTGATCGCCTGGGGTTCCGGCGCCACCGTCCCGGGCTGGACCTCGCTCTACATCGCCGTCCTCCTGCTCGGCGGCGTCCAGCTTGTGTGCCTGGGCGTTCTGGGTGAGTACGTGGGCCGAATCTACGCCGCGACCCAGGGCCGCCCCCCATACCTGGTAGCCCTCGACACGGCCACCGACCGGCACCCCGCCGTGCCCTCGGCCGCTCCGCTCGTGCCCGAGACCGGCGACCTCTCCGCCTGGGAGCGCGAGCCAGTGGCCTGAGCCAGCCGGAACCAGGTGGTGTTCCAGGCCGGACCCCACAGCATGCCGACCTCGCCCGGCTCGTACGTCAGCCCGGACGTTCCCCGGGGCGCCTGGCGCCCCGGGGAACGGACCTCAGGGGAGCAGGGGCTGGAACGGGCGGTGGCGGAGAGCGAATCTGGTCGGTTCGGGGGCTGTCGGCACGGCGGGGGCGATGGCGGCCGGAGTGGGCAGCTTGCCGATCAGGGGAAGCGTCAGGGAACTGGCGCGCAGGTCGAGCCGGACGGTGGCGCCGGTCGATTGTGGAGTCGAGTATTGGTGGTCGCCGGCTTGGAGGATCAGGCCGAGCACGTGACCGGCGGGGATGCGCTGGTCGGTGGCCTGCAGCGGGACGGTCACCGAGTACCAGCGGTCGGGGCGTAGCGGCGTGACGAAGCGCAGCGACACGTGATGGGCGGCGTCCGTCCAGCCGCGTGTCAGGATCGCGCGGTCGCTGGTAACCACGTCCTCGGCGGTGTCGCGGTAGCAAGCGTTGTCGGCGGCCGTGGCCGCGCCCCAGCAGGACTCCGTGGTCAGCGTGGTGATGCCCTCGCCGCCGCCCTCGGCGTTGACCCGCGTCGCGGTGCCGTAGTCGACGAGCCGGGCGGTGAGCTCGGTCGTCGGTTTGTCAGTCATGATCCGCAGGGTCACGCTGGGGGTGCCCGAGACGCGTACGCCCTGTGACAGCGGCGCCGAGAGGAAGGCCACCCGCCCGGGCACCGTGGTGGTGGGGCTCGTCACGGCGGTGGCCTCGTCCAGATCGGGCGCGTCGGTCCACGTACGGAAGCCGCTGCCCGAGCGGCCACCCAGCGTGCCCGTCGTTCCGTCGCCGTTGCCCAGAGCGATCCTGGTGGATCGCACGCCGGGGGCGGGCCAGGTCCGGTCGTTCACGAAGGTGCCGGGCGTGGTTTCGATCGTCGCCTGCGGCTCGCGGTCGATCCCGTTGGGCAGCTGCTGCAGCCAGCGGTCGAGCCACCGGTGCAGCGTGTCGACCCAGGCGTCGCGCCGGATGTCGAACGGGTCGACGTGGCCCTGCTGGAAGAGCCAGACCTTCTTGGGCACGTCGAGACGGGTCCACCACTGGGCGAACTGCGTCGTCGTCACGTTGGTGTCGTTGATGCCGTGCGAGAGGAAGACGCTCGCGTGCACCCTGCGTGCGTCCGTCCGGAAGTCCCGCTCGGCCCAGTACGCGTTGTAGTTGCCGGTCGCGTCGTCGCTACCCTCGTCGAGTTTGCGCACGGTCGCGGCGCACGCTTCCTGCGGTCGCCCGTTGACCACCTGGTGCAGAAACTCCGGGTAGTCCGCGGAGCGCAGCACACCGTCGAAGCGCTGGTAGTCATACCAGCTGGAGATCGCCGAGATCGGCACGATCGTCTCGAGCCCCTCGACCCCGGTGGCGGCGACCCCGTTCGCGACCGACCCGTCCCACGACTTGCCGATCATGCCGGTCCGGCCGGTGGTCCAGCGGGTCGCGACGGCCGGGGTGCCATCCGCGTACGTGGCCTCGGCCCGGCCGTTGAGCCAGTCGACCACCGCCTTGGCGCTGAGCACCTCCTCGCGCCCGCCGACGTCCATGCACCCGGTGGACCGGTTGGTCCCGGCGAGGTCGGCGGCGACGAAGGCGTACCCGCGCGGCACGAAGAAGTTGTCGTAGAAGAGCGGCTGTCTGGTGATGACGCCATCGGCGTCGTACTGCTTGATCTCGCCCTCGTTCCCCCGCCCGCAACAGGAGTAGTACGGCGAGGCCTCGAGAATGACCGGCACCTTGAGCCGTCGATCGGCTGTCTCCCTGGGCCGGACGATGTCGACGGCGACCTTGTCCGGCACCCCGTCCTGGTCGTTGTCCAGCGGCGTCCGCACCCAGACGCTTTCCCGGATCGCGTTCTCGTAGGAATAGACGGGGACGGTCTGCCCGCCCCTGATGTGCGGAACCCCGCTGGCGGCGGCCGGCGCCGCCGCGAGGGTCAGCGTGACGCCGACCCCCGCGACAACAGCCAGCCCGAACCGGCCTAAAAGTGACCTAGACATCGATGGATCGTAAGACACTAATGTGGCCGTGGAGTGTCCGGTGCGAGCCGGTCCGGGCGTTACTTCTTCTTGAGCACGGTGGCGTAGACCGGTTCGGAGACACTGGTGCGGCCCGCCGAGTCGGTCACCAGCGCCTGGAATTTGACCGTTCGGCCGACCTGCTTCGGGGACGGGGTCCAGGTGAACAGGTAGGGCGCGACCCTGGCCGTGCCCACCCTGGTTCCGTCGACGAGCAGGGACGTCGTGGTGACGCCGAAGTCATCGGTGGCTCGGACCAGCGGCGACACCGCGGTGCCGGCCCGGAGCACCGTGCCGCGGCCGGGGTCGATCACCGAGGCGACCGGAGCGCGGTCGGTCACCCGGCCCGCGCCGGTCGGGACCGACGGCGGCCGCGCGGCGGGTTTGGTGATAGTGACCGAGCCGTTTCCGGAGGCGGGCGGCCTCGGCGGGTAGCTCCTGGTCACGACGATCGGGGCGGCCGACCGTACGGCTGAGTTGTCGGCATTGGCATTCCACACGGCGTAGGTGTTGCCACTGAGCACGTCGCCCGAGGCGGAAACGCTGCCGGAATCGGTGGCCAGGAGGCCGTAGGTGGTGCCGGTGAGGCGGCTGTCGTTGACGAAACCGTCGACTCCGCCGGCGTACTTGATGCCGACACTGTCCCCTCGGCCGACGACGGCCGTGCCGGTCACGTAGCCGTGGTAACGGATTCCACTGCGTACGAGGTTCTCGGGCGTGCCGTCCTTGCCGCGCGCACCGTCGAACAGGATGCCGCCCGACTGGAAGCCGGTCACCAGGCTGTCGGTCACCGTCAGTTCGCTCTCGACCGTGCCCGGTCCGGAGCCCTGGACGAGGCCGGTCTTGACCACGCCCCAGCCGTGCGGGTTCTCCGCCAGCTCGCCGGCGCTCGTGGCGACCTTCATCGGACCGACGACGCTCTCGGACACCCGACCCGCGGCACCGAAGAAGGCGATGCCCGCCTCGGCGTACGTGTTGCCGGCCGTGACGGTGACGCCGGAGAGGTCGAGGAACATCTCGTTGGTGTCGGTCGAGCCCAGAGACTGACGCGACACGGTGATCACGTTGCCGCCGCCGTCACGCAGGTACGGCTGGTCGCCCGCCAGCGTGGTCAGCGACTGGTCCGGCTCGATCGTCACCTTGTCCGCGCCGGCGCCCTTGATCTTCAGGGGCTTGGTGATGGTCAGGCCGTTACGCGCGCCCGCCTGCACGGGGTTGGAGTTGGCGTTGGTGGGGGTCGACGACTCCTGGTACGTGCCGGCGCAGACCACGATCGTGTCCCACGGCGAGGCGTAGTCGACCGCGGTCTGGATCGAGGTGAACTGGGCGGCCGGGCACTGCTTCTGGTCGTCGTCCACGGTCCACGTGGTGCTCGTACCCTTCAGCGCGACGTTGCCGGGCGAATTGTCGTAGGCCGCCAGGAGCGTGGCGGGGTCCGGTCCGAAGGCGGGTCTGCCGTAGCCGGCGCCGTTCGCCTGGTAGCCGTCCGACAGGATCCGCGACCCGGCGGCGTTCTCCTGGAAGCGCACGTCGGCCACCTGGATCGAGCCCGACCGGGGCATGTTCCCGGTGCCGAACCGCAGTTCGAGCTGGGCCAGCGAGCCGACGTTCACACCCTGACCGGCGAACTCGCTGACCGGCACCCGGATCTGGTTGAGCACGATGTGGGTGTTCGGCGTGTTCGTGCCGGTCGACATGTGCAGGGCATTGCCCCAGCGAGGGTCGCCGGCGTCGACTGTGGCCTCGCGCCCCGCGGTGTCCTTCAGCGCGATCACGAAGTGCTGGCTGGTCGAGGCGGGATCGTACGAGGTCGGCTTTTCGTTCGGCCATACCGGACTCTCGGGTGTGCCGGTCCTGGTGTTGTCCCCACGATTCTCCGCGCCGGGGTTGCGGGTGTCGAAGAAGTTGACCGCGGCGCCGAGGGCCAGCGCTTCGAGGCCGCGCAGGTCCTTCGACGCGGCCGGGATCTTCGCGGTCAGCGTGGCGGCCGAGGCCTGATCCCAGGCGAGGCTCAATTGCGGCCCGTACGAATGGTTGATCGGGCTGTTCTCCCGGGTACCGTTCTGGCCGCCGAGCGCGGTCGTCGCGGGCAGCGGGCACGGCTTGGCGGCGGCCGGCAGCCCGGTCTTGCCGAGCTGAGCGGGCGCGAAGTCCTGCGGCTCCGGGTTGCACCAGTCGAAACCGGCGGTCGTCGGTGCGGGCTTGGGCGTCACCCCGGCCGCCTGGGCATACGGGTCGGCGAAGCCGCTCCCGGCCAACGTGCCACCGAGCGCGTTGAGCCCGAGCGGGTTCTGCACCTCCGGCCGTACGACGTCGACCCGCTCCTGCGGTGCGCCGAAGTAGCTGGTGTTCACCCGCTCGTTGCACGGGATAGCTGTGCCGGACGGGCTGGTCGGGCAGGCGCTCGCCGGCACCTGCAGTCCGCTCGCGGTGGTCGAGAGCTCACCGGTGAGGTACGGCTCGAAGGCGCCCTCCCCGCCGACGTACCGGCGGAAGAACGCGGCCATCGTGGCGAGGCCGAGCTTCTCCTGGTCGCCCATGCGCGCCGCGTCGCCCGAGATCTTGGTGTTGACGGCCGGGTTCAGCGGGTCGGAGTTGTCGATCGCGTAGTTGGCCGCCGGGTCGGTGTAACTGCCCGCCCCGCTCAGCCGCAGGTTGTGCGGGTGGACGTTGGTGGTGGCGAACGGGGCCGAGTTTCCGCAGGCCGCGTCGTTGTTGCCCTGGCCGTCGGCGGCACCGTCGGCGTACCAGACGGAGTTGTACCAGTTGTGGATC
>DASRYP010000399.1:0-5109 GCA_035687165.1 Actinoplanes sp.
CGCGTCGAAGCCACCAACACCCACCTACGCGTCCTGACCCGACGCGCCTACGGCTACGCCAGCCCCAACGCCCTCATCACCATCGCCGACCTCACCCGCGGCGGCCTCTGTCCACAACTACCCGGCAGATGATCAAGAAAAACTACCCACGAAAACAGCAGGAGAGCCACATGAACAGCCAACCGCACATCCCGCTCCCGACCGTTAACCAGGAGACCGTACTAGCTCATCTACAAGCGGCCCGCAACCGCGCAACACCGGTCACCATCTGGACCGCCATCGCTGACATTCCCGTGTTGCTCGCTGAAGTAGACCGGCTCGCCCGACTGCTGAGCTGCGCTCGATGGAACTTCGCCGATCTGCTCGCCGCCTCGCGCGCCACTCTCGGCGCCGACCATGACGGCGAACCCGACCCGCTGATGTACCTGCGTGACGCAGTCGCTGAACACCGAGCATGGATTCCGCCCGACGACGGCGAACTCGCCGAATGAGGGCCTACGGACGCCGGCACCGCCGGTGGGGTCGCCGCAACTCGCAACCGCTCCTGTTCGTGCCACACGAACCCCTGCTCATCGTCGGCCCGGCCGCGATCGGGCGCGCCTTGTTTCGGTACCGGTCGGAACTGGCGCCCATCACCACCGGAGTCGCGCTCGCCGTCGCTGGGCTCGGCCTGCATCACAGCCATCCCGGCACCTGGCCGGTAGTTGCCGCTGTCGCAGTCGTAGCGGCAACGGTGGCCGGGCACCGCGGGATCCCCTGGGGCGTGTCACGAACTGAGGAACGTGTGTTCGCCGCGACGGCGACGGCCGGTGCTGGCGGCTGGCTGGCCGCAGCGACGGCGCTCGGTCCTGGCCGAAGTCCATTGCCTACGATTCTCATCGTTTCCGTTGCTGTGCTTGGAGTTCCGTGGTGGGCGCACCGACGACGCCGCGCCCGAGTCCGCGTGGATCGCGTCCTCCATGCATGGCCGGACCTCGCTGAGACGATCGGGCTCGAAGGGTCCCGGGTCATGTCGGCCGTGGTGGATACCTGGGGCTGGCGCGCTCGGATGAAGTTGCGCCCGGGGCAGAGCGTCACCGATGTCGTGGCTCACGTTCCGGCCATCGAGTCCGCCTTGGGAACACGACCCGGCGCGGTCCGCGTCGAGCAAGACCCTGCCCACGCTGGCCGCTGCACCATGCGAGTTCTCGCCGTCGACCCGCACGCCGGCGCGATCCCGTGGCCCGGCCCGGCCGCCCGTTCGTTGTCCGATCCGATCGAACTGGGGGTCTTCGAAGACGCGACACCCGTTCGTCTGTCGCTGCTTCGGCGGCACGCCTTGATCGGCGGCACCACCGACTCGGGCAAGAGCGGTGTTCTGAACGTCGTCCTTGGCAATCTCGCCGCGTGCTCCGACGTCGTCCTGTGGGGAATCGACCTCAAAGGCGGCATGGAGCTGCGGCCCTGGGCGCCGTGCCTGGCTCGACTCGCCACCACCCCGGACGAGGCAACCCGATTGCTCGCCGACGCCGTAGCCGTGCTCGACGCCCGCGCGCACGCCGCCGGTCAAGACAACACTCGCGTCTGGGAACCCACACCAGACGCGCCAGCTCTCGTCATCGTCATCGACGAGTACGCCGAACTCGCGGACACCGCACCGGCCGCCGTTGCGTACGCCGAATCGGTTTCCCGGCGCGGTCGGGCCGTCGCCGTCGACCTACTCGCGGCGACACAGCGCCCGACGCAGAAAGCTATGGGCGGGGGCGCACTTCGCTCGCAGATGAGCGTTCGCGTCTGCCTGCGTGTCCGGGAGCGCCGGGACGTCGATCTCGTCTTGGACAAGGGAATGCTCGGTGCCGGCTGGCACGCCCACACGCTCGACGCCCCCGGCAAGTTCTACGTCCTCGCTGACGGGCACGACCAACCACGCCGAGCCCGCGCCTACCTTGTGACCGACGATGCCGTGCGGGAGACAGCCTCCCGGTACGCCGACCAACGGCCGGACCTCGACCCACTGTCCCGCGCCGCAATCGACGTTCATCCGAAGGCAATCGAACCGCAGAGGACGACCGGCAATCACCCGGAACGCATACTCCTGACCGCGCTCGATGACGCTCCGCAGGACGGCGTCAAGATCCCGGAACTGATGAAAATCACCGGAATGCGCCGCACCTGGATCTACGACCGGCTGCAAGCCCTCGCCGCCGCCGTCCGCGCGCGACAAGTCACGCGCGGACGCTGGCGAGCCTGACCCGATCGTCCGCGCGGACGTCCGTCCGCTCGCGCGCGTCTGCGCACATCAACGCGCGGACGGACGACGCGCGGACCATCTATTCGTCAGCTCAGGTTGAGAGTGGCGATCCTGCGAGAATGCTTGCACCTACCGCCCACACCGTCTCAATGCTGGCGGGCCACAACGACTTCAACTTCTTTGCCATGCGAACCACCTTCCCCTCTTTGCCGTTCTCGATCGCTGGCTTTGTCGAACTGGGAGCCAGAGTCACGAACCGAAGGACAGAGAGAACAACGAAGGCGGCGAGGATGAGCACCCACCCCGGAATCGAACCGAGCACCCCCAACCCCAACCTGAACTGACGACGGCCCGATCTTACCCGGGGCGCCTGACGCGGCGCTCCGCCAGAGGAAGGGAGGATCCGCGATCACCACGGACGACCTGCGCGATGAAGGGAGAAATTGCAGCATACGAACTTGCAAGACGACCGAAATCGAGAATGGGCAGCTCAAGACGTCACTAGACGTCCCACTCTCTGATGCCGCCGCCGATGTGCTGTGGCGCATCATCGACCGCGCCCGGAAGACTCGGCAGACATGAGGTTCGCCTTCTACGGACGCGTGTCGACCGAGGACCAGCAGGACCCGCAGGCGTCGAAAGCCTGGCAGCTTTCCCGCGCTCGCAGCCTGATCGAGCCGGGCGGCGGTGAGATCGTCGCCGAGTTCTTCGACATCGGGCAGTCCCGGTCACTGCCTTGGAAGCGACGGCCGGAAGCGTTGCGCCTGCTCGACGCGATCAAGAGTCCTGGACGCGACTTCGATGCTGTCGTGATCGGCGAGCCGCAGCGTGCGTTCTACGGCAGCCAGTTCGGCATGACGTTCCCGATCTTCGTGCACTACGGCGTCGGCCTGTGGGTGCCCGAGATCGGCGGCGCGATCGACCCCGGCTCGGACGCACATGATCTCGTGATGGCGCTCTACGGCGGCATGAGCAAGGGCGAGCGCAACCGCATCAAGGTCCGCGTCCGATCGGCGATGAAGGCGCAAACCGAACTGGAAGGCCGGTTCCTAGGCGGGCGTCCGCCGTACGGTTACCGGCTCGCCGATGCTGGCCCGCACCCGAACCCCAGCAAGGCGGCTGAGGGGCGACGACTGCACCGACTCGAACCTGACCCGGTCACCGCGCCGGTGGTGGCGAGGATCTTCGGCGAGTACGTCGCGGGTCGAGGCATGACTTCGATCGCGCGCGGACTCACCCAGGACGGCATCGCATGCCCATCGGCCTACGACCGAGCACGCAACCCGCACCGGCACACCCAGCTCTGGGAGACCACAGCCATCCGCGCGATCTTGCAGAACCCGCGCTACACCGGCCGCCAGGTCTGGAACCGGGCGCGTACGGATGAAGTCCTGATCGACGTCGACGATGTGGCGCTCGGCCACGAGAACCGGCACCGATGGAACGACCGGAGCCAGTGGGCGTGGTCGCGCACCGAGTCCCACACGCCGTTGATCGGCACCGATCTCTACAAACGCGCGCAGCGAACGGTCAAGACGCGTGGTGCCATCGGCGAGGGCGGCAAAGCGCCGCGACGAAGCCGGCACGCCTATCTTTTCCGTGGTCTGCTGCGGTGCGGCCTGTGCGATCGCGTAATGGAGGGCAGCGTTAACCACGGGCGCATCTACTACCAGTGCAAGGCATCCCGCGACTACGTCAGCCAGCACGGCATCGCGCACCCGCCGGTCCTCTACCTCAGACAGGAGTCGATAACGGATCCGGTTGACCGGTTCCTCAGCGAGGAGCTGGGGAACTCCAAGATGAGCGAAGATCGGATCGCGACGATCGTGGCGGCCTTGGGCGGCCTTCTCGGCCTGCTGAGGCAGGCTGATCAGCACGACCGCGCCGAGGTCTACGCGCGGATCGGGCTCCAGATGCAGTACCGGCCAGGAACCGGAACGGTCCTGGCCGAGATTCGATCGACTGAGATCGATGGTGTACCTGTGATGTGTCCGGAGGGGGACTTGAACCCCCACGCCCGATAAAGGGCACTAGCACCTCAAGCTAGCGCGTCTGCCATTCCGCCACCCGGACCTGCATGTATGGCCTGCTGTTGGGCCGATTTTTTGTCGGCGCCCCAGCGGGCCGCACAGGAAAGAACTCTACACGGCGGGTTCGGGGGTTTGCAGGGAGGGTGGGGGTCGGACATTTCGGGGCATACGTACAGGTCAGGCGTGGTTGGCCTGGTGTTGGGGGGTCGTTGGGGGCAGCATGGCGGGGTGTCGGAATCCTCCCCGCTCCTGGCGTTCTGGCGGCGTGCCCGTGACCTGCTGGCGGCGGGGGATCCGGTGGGGGCTCGGGCTGTGCTTGAGCATGCGGTGGAACTGGGGAAGAGCAACCTGCCCGAGGGGGATCCGGATGTGCTGCGTACGGCCTTTGAGTTGGGCCGGGTTTTGCAGCAGGTGGATGATCCGATGGTGGCTCGGCGGGTGTTGGAGGAGGCGTACTCGGCTGGGCAGCGGCGGCTGGGGGACTCTGATGCGTTGATGGTGCGGATCTCGCATGGCATCGGCGTGGTGGCTGACGAGCTTGGTAATCGGCATGAGGCCCGTAAGGCGTTCGGCCGGGTGGTCGAGTTCGGGCCTGCCGCGCTGGGGAGCGAGCATGCGGCGGTTGCGCAAGCCCGCGCGTTTCTTGGGACGGACGTGCGCCGGGAGAGTGCGGCGGCTTCGGTCGTGCCGCTTGTCGATTCGGCGAGTGGGCCGGCGGCGCAGACCGGCTCGGCGATGCGGGCGGACGGGCGGCGCGAACCGGCCGGGGCCGGACGGGGGTGGGTGCAGCCGCCGTCTGCCGGCAACAGACGCGTCCGGACGGGGCCGGCGGAGGTGAACCCGGTGGTT
>DASRYP010000400.1:0-2553 GCA_035687165.1 Actinoplanes sp.
CCCAGCGCGTGCGGGATCACCTCGCGCGGGTCCGCGACCTGATGGCCGCCCGGCAACATGCGATCCGGGCGGTGCTCGGCGTGAAGAACATGTGGCACGTCGGCCCGACCGGGACGTGGCCGCTGGTCGTGGTGGTTGTCGATGAGGCGCACACGTTCCTCAACGAGACCAAGGGCACCGACGCCGACTCCAAGCGCCTCGACGCCCTCGCCAGGGAGACCGCCCGGCTGACCGAGGAGCTGATCCGCAAGGGCCGCAACGTCGGCATCCAGGTCATCCTCGCCACGCAGAAGGCAACCGGCGACGCGATCCCCACGAAGATCCGGGACAACTGCCAGGTGGCGGTGTCGTTCGCGCAGCGCACCTCGGAAGCGGCGACGGCGGTCCTCGGCTCCGACATCAGCGGCTACCCGGATGAGCACCCCCGCCGGCTACAAGACCCGGCCTATGTCGGGGTGGCGTCGATGGTCGCCGAGGGCAGGCCCGGGTTCACCCTGGTGCGTACCCCGTACGTGCCGGACGCCGTCGCCGATCGGATCGCCGGACAGACGGCGGATCTGGTCCGTGACCCGATCGAGCTGTTGACCGCGTGTGGGGTGAGGGCCGATGCCTGAACCTGCGCGGATTCCCGGGCAGAGCGGCGGCTCATTCGGCCAAGAACACTCCGCCGCGCTGCCCGGGTCCAGCCCCTGTCCCAGCAGTGAGAAGGAACCACTCCCGATGATGTCAGCCACCCCCGAGCACGCGGAGGCGGGCTGGTTGATTCGGCTCGCCGAGTCCGCCGACCTGCAACGCCGTGTCGGCGCCTGCCAGCACCCCATCACCGTGACCGGCCGGGTCGCGCTCGTCGAACGCGACAGCGGCCGGATCCTCGACGACCCAGACACCCCGAGCAGCGTGGTACTGCGGTGCCGTAGCCGCCGCGTCTCGGTGTGTCCACCGTGCGCGGCGCTGTACAAGCTCGACGCCTACCACCTGATCGCCGCCGGCCTGCACGGCGGCAAGGACACCCCCGGCGACGTCGCCGCACGGCCGAGGCTGTTCGTCACCTTGACCGCGCCCTCGTTCGGGCCCGTCCACCTCGGCCCGGACAAGCACGGCCAACCCCGAGCCTGCCATCCCCACACCCGACGCGCTTCGACAGGCGGTAGGTGTGGTCGCTGGCATCCGGCCGGTGACCCGCTGATCGGCACCCCGCTGGATCCCGGCGGTTACGACTACGCCGGTCAGGTGTTGTTCAACGCCTATGCCGGGCGGTTGTGGGCGCGGTTCGTCCAGCAGTCCCGCCGGGCGCTGGTCACCACCGCCGGCCTGCCCCGTCATATCGCGGCGCCGCAGGTGCGGATGGTGTTCGCCAAGGTCGCTGAGTTCCAAACCCGCGGCGTGGTCCACCTGCACGCCGTGGTCCGCCTGGACGGCCCCGACGGTCCTGGCTCGCCGCCGCCGGTCTGGGCCACGGTCACGGTGTTGGAGCGGGCGCTGCGGATCGCCGTCCGCCGGGTCATGGTCGGTGTTCCTGGTGGTCGTCGGGTCGCGGCCCGAGTGTTGCGGTGGGGCCGTCAGTTCGACATCCGGCCGATCGCCGTCGACGGTGGCATGTCGGAGATCGTGGTGGCCCGCTATGTGGCCAAGTACGCCACCAAGGCCGCCGAGGTCGCGGGAATCGATCTCGGCCCGATCTTCTGCAGCGTCTGCGACGGCCACGGCGCCCATCCCGCTCGTGACCGAGACACCGGGCGCCTGCTGTGCCGTCGCTGCGCGGGCACCGGGAGGCGACCTGGCGTCGACCTGCGGGAGCTGGGCGATCATGCCCGCCGGCTGGTCGAGACGTGTTGGTGGCTCGGCGGGCAACCCGCGTTCGCCGGGCTGCGGCTGCGCCGTCACGCGCACACGTTCGGGTTCCGGGGTCACTTCGCGACCACGTCGCGTGCCTACTCCACCACGTTCACGGCGCTGCGTGCCGAGCGCCGCCACTGGACCCACGGGCAGCGGGCGGCCGGGCTCGGCCTGGACCCGGCAGCCGTCCTGGTCGTCGGGGACTGGCGCTACACCGGCCGTGGCGCAGAGGCAGGTGCGGCATGAGCACAGATCTGCTCACCGTCGGGCAGGTGATGGCCCGGCTGCAAGTCTCCAAACACACCGTCTACGAGCTCATCCGTACCCGCCGGTTGCGGTCGGTGCGGATCGGCCGGTGCCGGCGCATCCCTGCCACCGCCCTGACCGCCTACCTGCACGACCTGGACCGGGAGGTGACCGGTCATGGCCGGTAAGAAGCGCGCCAACGGCGAAGGCACCATCTACCAGCGCGCCGACGGCCGATGGGAAGGCGCCGGCTACGTCCAAGCCGCCGACGGCACCACCAAACGGGTCCGCGTCTACGGCACCACCCGCAAACAAGCCGCCGACAAACTGACCGAGAAACTCGCAGACTCCCACCACGGCCGGCCCGCCCCGGTCAACCCGAACATGACCGTGGGCGAGTACCTGCTGTCCTGGCTGACCACGGTGGCTGTGCACCGGGTCAGGCCGTCCACCTACACCAACTACGACACC
>DASRYP010000401.1:0-2268 GCA_035687165.1 Actinoplanes sp.
CCGCAGCCGGGCCACCTCCGCTGCTCGGTCGTCGCCCGGGTACGGGAGCAGGTCCAGGTGGAGGCGGTCCGGCACGGTCTTCCCGCCGGGAGTGCGGAGGAACTCGAGGTACGGGCCGGTACCGTTGGCGAAACGCAAAGCGGCGTAGTTGTCGGTCACCTCGTGCAGGGTCCAGTCCATCGCGCCGGCCCAGAAGCGGGCCATGTCCCCCGGGTCCGCGCAGTCGACCACCACCGCGGCGATCGGGCCCGTGTCCCGGTAGGTCTCGCGCGGCTCCAGGACGCGGAACTCGTTGCCTTCGGGGTCGGCCAGGACCGTCCACGGGACGTCGGCCTGGCCGACGTCGGCGGGCGTCGCACCGAGAGCCCGCAGGCGTGCGACCAACCCCGTCTGGTGGGCCGCGGAGGTGGTGGCCAGGTCGAGGTGCACCCGGTTCTTGGTCGTCGTCCCAGGCTCGGGGACAGCGACCACGTCGATGCCGATGGTGACCGGATTCGGCCAGACGAGGCCGCCGGTGGGGCCGACGTAGGTGGTCACGCCCGAACCCGTGTCGTAGGCACTCCAGCCGAGCGCCTCCGCCCAGAACCGGCCGACCGCCGCATGATCGAGCGCCTTGACGTTCAGCTGAACAGGTCGCAGCCCCATGCCGGCGATCCTATGCGCGACCATTCGCCGGAGCGACGCACTTCGCTACCAGTTTTCGATGACGCCGGCGCACGTCCAAGTCTCACTGCGAGCCGCGTCACAGCCGGGGTGGGCCCCCGCGCGGGTCTTGCTTGCGAACCTCGGATATAAACGGAACCCAAGCAAGCGGAGGTAGGTCATGTCGGTCGAAACCTCACCGCCTCCGCCGGACTTCGGCGCCGGGGCGCTCATCGTGTGCGAAAGCCTCGTGCGCATCTATCAGTCCGGCCCGATCGAGGTGCAGGCGCTGCAGGGACTCGACCTCGTCGTCGAGCGGGGCGAGATGGTCGCCGTCGTCGGCGCCTCCGGTTCCGGCAAGTCGACGCTGCTCTCCATCCTCGCCGGAATCGACGCACCCACCGCCGGACGAGCCCGGGTCGACCGCTGGAACCTGCTGGACATGTCGCGCTCCGACCGGGTCCGCTACCGGCGGCACGCCGTCGGCTTCGTGCGGCAGCAGACCGCGAGCAACCTCATCCCGTACCTCAGCGCCCGCCAGATGGTCGACCTGCCGATGACGACGGCCCGCGTCCCCGCCCGCGAGCGGCGCACGCGGGCCGACGACCTGCTCGGCGCCCTGGGCATCGGCGACCTGGCCGATCGGCGTCCCGGCCAGCTCTCCGGCGGGCAGCAGATGCGGGTCGCCATCGCCGTCGCGCTGGCCAACCAGCCCGAGGTGCTGTTGGCCGACGAACCTACCGGCGAGCTCGACACTGCCACCTCGGCCGAGGTCTTCGGCGCGTTGCGCGACGTCAACCGGGACCTCGGCGTCACGGTCGTCATCGTCACCCACGACTCCGCGGTCAGCGGCCAGGTCGAGCGGACCGTGTCGATCCGCGACGGGCGCACCAGCAGCGAGGTTCTGCGCCGCACAGCAACGGCCGCCGACGGCGGTACCCACGTCATCGCCGAGGAGTACGCCGTGATGGACCGGGCCGGGCGCATTCAGGTGCCGCGTGATTATCGTGCGGCGCTCGCGCTCACCAGACGGGTGCGGCTGGCGCTGGAACCCGACCACATCACGATCCGGCCCGACGCGTGACCGGGGCACTTCTGACCGTACGGGGTGTGGACCGCAGTTTCGGCTCCGGGCCGGGCGCCGTCCACGCTCTGCGCGACGTCTCCTTCGACGTCGAGCCGGGCACGATGGTGGCGCTGGTCGGCCGCTCCGGATCCGGCAAGACGACCCTGCTCAACGTGATCGGCGGGCTGGACCGCCCGGACGCCGGCCGGGTGGTGGTCGACGACGTCGAGATCACCGGTCTCGACGAGGACGGCCTGTCCCGCCTGCGCCGCGAACGGGTCTCGTACGTTTTCCAGACGTTCGGCCTGATCCCGGTGCTCTCGGCGGCCGAGAACGTCGGCGTGCCCCTGCGGCTCGCGCGGGCCGACCCGAAGGAGCGCGAGAACGGCGTGCGACTGCTCCTGGACCTGGTTGGTCTGGCCGACCACGCCCAGCAGCGGCCCGGTGAGCTCTCCGGCGGGCAGCAGCAGCGGGTGGCGATCGCGCGGGCGCTGGCCGCGTCGCCACGCCTGCTGATCGCCGACGAACCGACCGGTCAGCTCGACGCCGAGACCGGGCTG
>DASRYP010000402.1:0-3185 GCA_035687165.1 Actinoplanes sp.
GGTTCCCTCGACATCGACACCGCGCCCGCGCTCAAGGCGAACCTCTCCCGACTGGTCGAACGCCCCTCCCCCCGGGTGATCGTCGACGTCGCCGGCCTGGACTTCTGCGACTCGATGGGGGTCGGCGTGCTGGTCACCGCGCACGGCCGGGCCACCGAGCGCGACGGGTGGGTGCGCCTGGCAGCACCCTCCGGGTTCCTGCGCCGTCTCTTCGACACGCTCGGCCTGGCCGATTATCTGGCGCTCTACCCCGACGTGGAAACCGCCCTGAAGGACTGACCGAGTCTCCGAGCGCGCGTGCGCCGCCGGAGGCGGTTGAGTTCGGCCGGTGAACGACGGCGGCATCTCGCCGACGCCGCCCGGCGACCGAACTCAACCGTGCGGCAACGCGCTCCTCGCTGGCGTTGACGTTCTAGCTGGTGAGGCCGAAGACGATCCGGCCCAGCGTGTCCTCGGTGCCGACGAAGCCCTCGGCCGGCAGGAAGGTGCTGTCGCCGAAGTCGACGTCGATGTCGTCGGCGGTGCCTCCGATGCCGTCCGGTCCGACACCGAAGAGGGTGCCGAAGCCGGTGCCGCCCGCGTCCATCAGGTTGGGCAGCGCGTCCTGGTTGTCGGTGTGGAAGTCGCCGAAGAAGTGACCGGCCTCGTGCGAGATCACGTTGGCCAGTCCCTGGGCGACGAACTTGAGCCGGTCACTGGTCGGCCCGAGGTAGGTGTTGAGCGAGGCCGGGGTGGAACCGGCGGGCGAGCTCAGCACGTCGAGCAGCACCAGCGCGGTCTCCTCGGTCTCGAAGTTGCCCGGATCGATGCTCTGCGCGATGCCGATCGTGTCGACACCGGACTCCTCGATGGTGCCGCCGACCACGATCCGGCTGACGTTCGCCTTGCCCCACAGGTCGGCGTTGTCCTTGCTGTCCGCGATCTTGACCTTGAACTTGGGGTTGAGGCCGCTCGCCTCGAGGTCGTTCTTGATGTTCTCGGTGACCCCCGCCGCCACGGCGTCGATCAGCGCGTCCTCGTCGGCGCGGGTCAGGCCCCAGCTGGCGAGGAACGCGGCGAACGGGCTGAGGTCCCGCTGGCCCGGACCGCCGAACACGCCGGTGTTCACCCGGGCGCCGTCGAAGTCCAGGAACAGGGTCTGCTGCGGCGGGTTGCCCTGCAGCGGCGGGCGGTAGCCCTCGACGGTGATGTCGTAGCCGCCGTTGCCGGCCGCGACGCCCACGTAGTGCCAGCCCGCCTTGGTCGCCACGTAGTCGGTGACCGCGTTGCCGCCGCCCGGGAGGGGCGAGTCGAGCGGGTAGATGTACGACGCGTCCTGGAACGAGCCGTGCACTTCGCGCGGCACGGTGTCGTACACGGTCAGGTAGGTCGCCGACCCGGTGACCGAGCCACCGATCACGTCACCCGCGCGCAGTTTGACCGCGTAGAAGTCGCTGTCCACACCGCCGGAGGTCAGGGTCACGGTGTACGGGCCCTCGGTCGGTGGTGCGGGGTCGCCGATGCCGCCGCCGCTGCCCGAGTCGAACGGGTCGGCGGGCAGGCCGCCGTAGGCCGCGACCACGAGGTAGTAGTCCCCGGCGGTGGTGACGCGGTAAGTGATGCGACTGTCCAGACCGGAGAAGTCGTCGTTGACCGCGACCAGGGTGCCGTCCGCGCTGAAGAGCTGCAGCACGGTGTCAAGCAGCCCGGTCGGGGTAGCTGTGGAGAGTGTCAGCACCTTGCCGGCCGGCGCGGTGACCTGGTAAAAGTCGAAGTCGTTGCTGCCGTCGCCGGTCTGCCGCCCGTGCGGCCCGTCGCCGATCTCGGACGTGATGACCGCGCCGTTCTGGCTGCCCACGCCGACGCCGGTGGTGCCGGCCAGCGGGATCGAGCCGTTGTCCTCGGATGTCGGGGCGACGGTCGGGGTAGCGACGACCTCGTTGTCCAGGCTGCCCAGGACGCGGATGTTCGGATACTGGCCCGATCCGGTGCCGTAGCCGCTGACGCGCTGGGCGTTGACCGGGACGTCGTTGCCGCCGTTGGTGCCGGGCAGTTCGTCCTCGTCGACCACGACGGCGGGTTTAGCCGCGGCCGCGCTGACCTTGGCGTCCTTGGCCGCCTTGGCCCGGGCCGCGGCCTTGGCCTTGGCCTGCACCTTCATGTAGTTGGCCCAGCCCGAATAGTCCACCTTGGCCGGATCGGCCACGTCGGCGAGGAATGGGTTCGGACCCTTGGGCTTCGCCCCGTACGGGGCCTTGGGCGCGATACCGACGCCGGCCGCGAGCGAGGCCTTGTCGGCCGGACTCAGGCCGTCGCCCGCGGGCGCGGACGGAGCGAGTGAGAGCGGATCGGCGTGCGCGGCCCCGGGCGTGATCAACGCGAGGCCGAGAACCGCCGCGGAGACGGTCGCGATGCTTCGTCGCATCTGGTTTCCCCCTTCAGCACATCCCTCGGCCCCCCGGCCGCGGACGGCACAGGCGACGTTACTGAAGAAGGTTGTCAATATCTACACATGTCGATGACACGCAACACCTGCTAAACCTCGATCCGTGGATGGGGTTCGGGGTTTGATCGTGCGGTTGGGTCGAGGGTGTGCTGATCGGTCCGAGGGCGCGGTTGTGGTGCCGGCCTGCCCAGCGTGCTCGGTGCCTGGCCGGTGGGTGTGGTGCTGCTGCGTGTTCGTGGTGTCGTGTTGTTCTGTTCGGGCGCTGGTCAGGCAGTGAAGACGGCCCGCCGGGGAGTGAGCCACGGGTGGGCGGGGGCCAGTCAAGCGGTCCTTTTGTGACATTTGTGACTGTCTGGGCCGCCGTCCACATCTACGTCACAGCGCGTCACCGCTGATGCAGGTCTCGGAGCGTTCACCCGCGGCGGGCGAGGTGATTCTCCTTTTCGGCGGAGAATTGCTTTGGTGTTTGGTCAAGTAATTGGTGGAGATCGCTCCCCAATGGTTTCCGAGGTTGGCATGATCAGCTATTAGCGGGTGGTGTGCGGGCGCGGGATAATCGTTGCATGCGGTACCAGCAGCTTCAGTTTTTCACCCGCCCGGAAACCGCTGCGATGCGTGACCGCACGAAAGCGCGTAACTACTCGCCGGAGAAAGAGGAATTCCGGCGGGATCATGCGCGTCGGCGGCAGTGGGGTCTTGTTCGGCGGCATGCGCAGAAGTTGTGCCGGTCGCACGGGTGCACCGGGAAATGCGCCGAGGT
>DASRYP010000403.1:0-2020 GCA_035687165.1 Actinoplanes sp.
ACCTCATCGCCGAGGTCGCCGTGATGGTCCCGCCCCGGCTCACCGCGCGCGAGCGCGAGCTGTTCTCCGAGCTGGCCGCCGTATCGAGTTTCGACCCGCGACGGGACATGCCCCGCTCGGGATCCGATAGTTCCCGACGGCGAAAGGCGGCGACGTCGTGACGGTCCATCCCCTGCTGGTCCGGCCTGACCGGCAGTTGAGCCAGGCCGAGTTCGCCCGCCGAAGCGGCCTGCACCCGGAGCATCTGCGCCGTCTGGTCGCCCTCGGCCTGCTGCACGCCACCCCCGACGCCGGTGGTCAGCTGTCGTTCCCGATCGGCGAACTCGCCGCGGTCCGCCGGATCGAGCGGCTGCGCACCGGGCTCTCGATCAACTACGCCGCGCTGGGCCTGGTCGTCGAGCTGCTCGACCGGATCGGCCAGCTCTAACTCGCGCTGCGCACGCAGCGCGCCGCGCACGATGCGACCCGAGGGTGGATCTCCTGATGGACCTCAACCGGCTGACCCAGAAATCCCAGCAGGCCCTCGCCGCGGCGCAGGACGTCGCGACCCGGGCAGGCCACGTCGAGGTCGACTCGCTGCACCTGCTGCTCGCGCTGCTCCAGCAGCCCGACGGGCTGGTGCCGCGGCTGCTCGACGCGATGGGCACCGACGTGGACCGGCTGACCGCCGACGTCGAGGCCGAGCTGCAGCGCATCCCGCGCTCGACGGGCGCAGGCGGCGCCCCGCAGGGCCAGGTCGTGGTCTCGGCGCGGTTGGCCGCGCTCCTCGACGAGGCCGAGAAGGAGGCCCGGCGGCTCTCCGACGAGTACGTCTCCGTCGAGCACCTGCTGGTCGCCATGCTCGCCGAAGCCGAGCGCAGCCCGGCCGGTCGGGTGCTGGCCCGGCACGGCATCACCCGCGACGCGTTCCTCGGCCAGCTCGCCGCGGTGCGCGGCAACCAGCGCGTCCGGTCGGCCACCCCGGAGGGCACCTACGAGGCGCTGGCCAAGTACGGGCAGGACCTGGTCGCGGCCGCTCGTTCCGGGCAGCGGGACCCGGTGATCGGCCGCGACGCCGAGATCCGTCGGGTGATCCAGATCCTGTCCCGCAAGTCCAAGAACAACCCGGTGCTCATCGGCGACCCCGGCGTCGGGAAGACCGCGATCGTCGAGGGCCTGGCCCAGCGGATCGCCCATGGCGACGTCCCGGAGGGGCTGCGGGACCGCACCGTCTTCGCCCTCGACATGGGTCTGCTGGTGGCCGGCGCGAAGTACCGCGGCGAGTTCGAGGAGCGCCTGCAGGCGGTGCTGGCCGAGGTGAAGGCCGCCGAAGGGCGGATCCTGCTGTTCCTCGACGAGCTGCACACGGTGGTCGGCGCAGGCGCGGCCGAGGGCAGCATGGACGCGGGCAACATGCTCAAGCCGATGCTCGCCCGGGGCGAGCTGCACATGATCGGCGCGACGACCCTCGACGAGTACCGCAAGCGGGTCGAGGCGGACGCCGCGCTGGAGCGACGCTTCCAGCCCGTGTACGTCGAGGAGCCGAGCGTCGAGGACACCGTGTCGATCCTGCGCGGGCTGCGCGAGCGGTTCGAGGTGTTCCACGGCGTGCGCATCCAGGACGCGGCCCTGATCGCCGCGGCCACCCTCTCACACCGCTACCTGACCGAACGGTTCCTGCCCGACAAGGCCATCGACCTCGTCGACGAGGCCTGCGCCCGGCTGCGTACCGAGATCGACTCGATGCCCGCCGAGCTGGACGAGATCACCCGCAAGGTGCTTCGGCTGGAGATCGAGGAGGCGGGCCTGGCCAAGGAGGACGATCCGGCGAGCAGAGCCCGGCTCGACCAGCTGCGCGCCGAGCTGGCCGACCTGCGGGCGCAGGCCGATGCCATGCGGGCCCAGTGGGAGGCCGAGCGGCAGGCCATCCGGCGGGTCCAGGAGCTGCGAGCCGAGCTGGAGCGGGTTCGCCACGAAGTCGAGGAGGCCGAGCGCAGCTACGACCTGAACCGCGCCGCCGAGCTGCGCTACGGCCAGCTCG
>DASRYP010000404.1:0-4670 GCA_035687165.1 Actinoplanes sp.
CTGGCGGATCCGCCTGGACGGTGCCACCCGAAAATCGGTGATCGTCAAGCGGGGCATCGGCGAACTGGCCGACGAGGCGCGGCGTTACCACGAATTGGTCGTCCCCCTCGGGATCGCTGCGCCCCGGTTGCTCGCAGAGGGCGGCCCGGGGGTGATCGTCCTGGAGGACCTCGGCGGTGACAACCTCGAGGACCGACCGACCACCGAAGGATACGAGCAGGCCGTCCGCGTCCTGGCCCGGATGCGGGCCGAGTCGGCGCTGCGGCTGGCCGCCAACCCGGCGCTGGCCGCCGGTCTACGCCGATCCACCGCCGATCTCGTGGACCTGGCGACCCGGGCCACCACGGCGATGACGGCCCTGCGCCCCGACTTGGCCGGCGCGATCGACGACCCGATCCGGGCGATGACCCACCGCCTGGAGCAACTGTCCAGTGAACCTGCAACCATCGTGCACGGCGACTTCCAGGCGAAGAACCTGCTGCACACCCCCAGCGGCGAAATCGTCACCATCGACTGGTCGGACGCCTACGTGCACCCCCATCTCGGCGACCTCTACCTCCTGCTGCGCGAGGGCCGCAAACACGGCCGGATCGAAGGTTTCCGGATGGACGCCTTACCGGCGCTCTTCGCGCACGAGGCCGGCACCGACCCGCAGATCGTGATCGACCAGATGGTGACCGGCGGTCTCTGCTGGACCATGAGCGCGCTGCACTGGGTCGTAGAGACCGGCGTTCACACAGTCCCGGTGTCCCGCGAATGGATCGACGAACTGGTCACCGACCTCCGCGGGTTGGCGGACAGTCCGGGTTCAGGTTACGGATTCACCCGTACGTCTCCGGTCTCACTGGAGTAGGCGGATTCTCAGGCTTCGCGCAGCTGTCGCAGCGGGTTCTCGTGGCATGTGATCCAGGTGGGTGATTGGTAGCCCATCTGGGCGGATTGTGTCTCTAGCGTCGTGGCGAGTCTTAATGGATCAGCGATGGTTCGAGGATGGACGGCCTGCCGGACGTTGCTGAGGTGCTGCTTGAACGTCCGGCTGTCGGACGCGGAGAGGCGCGAGCCTTAATTGGGTCGCACCGGCGGTGCATCCGACAGTAGTGTCTCGCGGTGCCCAAGGTCGATTTCGTTCCCGCTCGCCTAGGCTCATCGTTTCGCTGGTTACTGGCGTCGTCGTGGACGACGAACCTCGGCGACGGCGTCGCCGCCGCAGCCGGCCCGCTGCTGGTCGCCTCGCTGACCGACGACCCGTTCCTGATCGCGCTGGCCGCGCTGCTGCGATGGGCGCCGGCGTTGGTCTTCGGCCTGTACGCGGGCGTCGTGTCGGACCGGCACGACCGTCGGCTGATCGTGATGGTCGCCGACGGCAGCCGCGCTGCGGTGCTCGCCGTGCTGGTCCTGGCGCTCGCCGCCGGCCGACTCGACGCGGCCGGCGCCCTCGTGGGGCTTGGGCTGCTCGCCACCGCTGAGGTGTTCGCCGACAACACCGCGTCGACGCTGACGCCGATGCTGGTGTCCCGCGACGACCTGGCGCTGGCCAACGCCCGTCTCCAGTTCGGATTCCTCACGCTCAACCAGCTCGCCGGCCCGCCGATCGGGGCCGCACTGTTCGCCGCCGGCCAGGTCTGGCCGTTCGCCGCTCAAGCCGTCCTGGTCGCCGCGGGCGTGCTGCTGGTCTTCCGGATCCGGCCGACCACGGGCGAGATTCCGGCGCGGACCAATGCCGTACAGCAGATCCGGGAAGGTTTGGCGTGGACCGTTCGCCATGCCGCCGTGCGTACCCTGGTCCTGACGATTTTGATGTTCAATGTGACGTTCGGCGCCGCCTGGTCCGTCCTCGTCCTCTACTCGCGCGACCGGCTCGGACTGGGCGCGATCGGCTTCGGCCTGCTCAGCACCGCCTCGGCGATCGGCGGCCTGGTCGGTACGGGCCTATACGGCTGGATCACCGCCCGCGTGAGCCTCGGCAACGTGATGCGCGCCGGTCTGATCATCGAGACGCTCACCCATCTCGCCCTCGCGGTCACCACCTCACCCCTGGCAGCCCTGCTGATCATGTTCGTCTTCGGCGCGCACGCGTTCGTCTGGGGCACCACATCGATCACGGTCCGGCAGCGGGCGGTCCCGTCCGCCCTCCAGGGCCGCGTCAACAGCGTCAACATGATCGGCGTCTTCGGCGGCCTCGTCGTCGGCTCGGCCCTCGGTGGCACCTTGGCCACCCACTTCGGGGTGACGGCGCCGCTCTGGTTCGCCTTCATCGGCTCCGCGATCCTCGTCGTCCTGCTCTGGCCCCAGCTGACCAAGATCGCCCACGCGGAACCGGACGAGACGTCAGGCTGACCGGTTGCTTCCGGCCCAGCCGGATCATGATTTCCGCAAGGTAGGTCCGAACATTTCAGGCATTCAGGGTCCGGACCTACCTTGCGAGTCGCTGGTCGCTGCCTTGATCATCCGCAGCCTTCCGGCGGACGCAACAGTTGTCCTGTCCGGCTGAAGTTGGCCAGACCGCCGAAACATGGCCGGCAGCGTGGTCTCGTCCACCCGAAGATGGCCAGCCCGTACCCCCAGGTGTCCGGTCTCGGCGAGGTTGGCAGGTGCTCAGGCAGTGGGCACGCCTCCCGAGTTCGGCGGCGTGTAATCAGCAACCCGATGGAAGGCGAGCATCGCGCCGTAGAACGTGGCGAGCGCACCGGGATCGGGACAGTCGATGGCGATGAGAGGCAAGCGAGCGATGGCCATGCCCGCCAGGCTATCGACGATTGCGGTTGGCACAGGTCAAGATCGCGCAGTGACGTGCCGGCGCCGTTGACCGTTCGTACATCCGCTCCTGCCGCGATCCGGTACGCCAGGATCAGGCCGAAGCCAGCGTTGTGGCCACGGCGGTGACTCACGGTCACGGCCCCGTAAGCGGTCGTGGAGATCGGGCTCGCGTACGGGAGCTCCGCCCTCGCCATCGGCGAGGCCCTGCTGGCCGTCGACGCACCGAACCCCCGCCACATTGTGATCGATCCATTCCAGCAGCAGGCGTACAACAACGTCGGGTGGGACCTGCTGTGTTCCGCGGGACTGGACTCCATAGCCGATCTTGTCGCCGCCCCCTCATCACTCGCGCTGCCCCAACTCGTCATGGACGGGGTCGTGGCCGATGCGGCCTTCATCGACGGCAGCCACCTGTTTCACGAAGTCTTCGTCGATCTCTACTTCCTTCGCAAGATCGTCAAGCCGGGCGGTCTGCTCCTCCTCGACGACGACTACCACCACCCGTCGGTCCGAGCCGCAGTGCGATATTACGAGCGGAACGTCGGGTTCACGGAGCTCCCGGACGCCTTCGCGACCGGATCCCTCAAGAACATCGGTGGGGACGGCGCGGCCGAGGTTGTCCGCCGATGCCGAGCCGTCAGGCTGCCCGATCCGTCGTTCGATTCGGCGTTCGAGGACTTCAAGCCCTTCTGACTGGCCGACCCCCTTGGGCGATCGCAGCTACCTTTCCCAGGCATCCATGAACATTTCTGACGCGCCTCCACGGTCGTTTCGATGAAATCGCCGGACATCCCGCCGAGCTGCGCCGCCCGACATCGATGACGGCCGCCCGCTTAAGCGTGAGACGATCAAGACCATGTCGGAGCTGGACAATCAGCGGCACTTCTGGGACACCGCCGGTGCTGCGAAGACCTTTACCCATCCGATCGACTCTTCGCCGTTCTCACGTGTATTCCGACAGACACAGGGCAGCAACGGCTTGTCACCGAGCTCACCCGGGTGCTCCGCCCGGGCGGGCTGCTCTACGTCAGCGACCTGCTCCTGCAAACTGACCAGCGCAACCAGGCTCGATACCAACAGCATGCCGATACCTACGGCAACTACGGCGTCTTCGAGACCGACGACGGCGCGATCTGCCGACACCACACTGCCGACTGGCTGCAGACCTTGCTGCTTGACGGGTTCAACATCGACACCATCCGGCAGATCACCGTCGAGACGATGAACGCCAACTCGGCGAATGCGCTGCAGATCCTCGCAGTGAAGCGGTGACGCGGACGAACGAAAGGCGTCCGCGCCGAGTTGCCCCCCGTTACTGGGCGACGCCCGACTGCTGGCCGGCTACCTGCGGACCGGACACCTTCCGGTCGGCTTCGCCGGGCGGCGACCCGAAGGAGTCTTCTCCGCGCAGTCCGGTACTACTGCGGGCTCCGACGGCATCGTCCGGGCTCGCAGCACCGAGATCAGACCTGACCGGCGAAGAATCCGAAGCGCGCCAGCACGAGTTGACGCAGCGATCTTTACGCGCCCACTCGGTTCCTTGAAGACTCCGATCAAACCCGCTCCGGGATGCGGTCCAGGATGTGGCCCTGTCCAGGGTGCTCGACAACCTAGCCACGCCCGGAACGTGGGGCGCCGCGGGCGTCATCGCTCGGCGGCGCCTGTGTCGGCCGGTAGCGCTGCCGCGGGGATGGCGTTGTCGACGAGGACGGCTGCGATGGTGGTGGCGGTGGCGAGGGTTTCGGTATTGAGGACTCGGCTGCGGGCCGAAGCACCGTCCAGCAGCAGCGCCAGTTGCTCGCCGAGCTGTTCGGGATTGGTGGCGCCGGCCTCGCGGGCAGTCTCGGTAAGCCGGGCGGCAAAGGCTTTCTTGTAGTCGCGGGCGTATATGCGTGCCGGGTGGGCCGGGTCGG
>DASRYP010000405.1:0-5303 GCA_035687165.1 Actinoplanes sp.
CGTTCTGTGTGGTGCTCTGGGAAGGCTACAAGGCCGTGGGCAGCCCCGACGAGGCCGAAGCGCTGCATGAGCGCCGCCAGCACCAGGCCGACCAGCGCGCCGACGACCTCTCCATGCCGCACCTCTGGACGGTGCTGCAACGGCTCGGCCGCCCGGAACTCACGGGCGGCCGGCCGGTCTGGATCGTGGTGCTGAGCGCGTGCCTGTTCACGCTCGGCAGCACCGCGGTCGGTTTCGTCATCGGCGCGCTGGTCGGCCTGGTGCTGGCGGCGCTCATGCAGCGCTTCGGCCTCGTCGAGCGCGGGCTCCTGCCGTACGTGATCCTCTCCCAGACGGTCCCCCTGGTCGCGCTCGCGCCGCTGGTGGCCGGCTGGAACGTGCTCTGGCCGGAATGGATGACGGTTTCGCTGATCGCCGCCTACCTGGCCTTCTTCCCGGTCGCCGTGGGCCTGCTGCGGGGTCTGCAGTCGCCGGCCTCGGCCGGGGTCGAGCTGATGCACAGCTACGCCGCCGGCTGGTGGCGCACCCTGGTCAAACTGCGCTTCCCGGCGTCGCTGCCCTACCTCTTCCCGGCGCTGCGCCTGGCCGGCGCGGCGGCGGTGGTCGGCGCGGTCGTCGGCGAGATCTCCACCGGCACCCGCGGCGGCATCGGCCGCCTCATCATCGAGTACTCCCGCGAGGCCACCTCGGACCCCGCGAAGGTCTATACCGCGATGCTGGGGGCGGCCCTGCTGGGCCTGGTCGTCGCCGGCCTGGTCAGCCTCTTGGAGCTGCCCCTGATGCGGCACCGCCGGCACGTGGCGGTGGTGACCCTGTGACCACCGGGCACAGCGGGTACCCCCAGAGCGCCACCGAGCGAAGCGGAGTGGCGAGATGAGCGCCGTCGTCGTCGACAAGGTGACAAAAATCTTCCACCCCGGCCGTACGGACGAGGTCGTCGCCCTGTCCGACGTGGACCTGACGGTCGGCGACGGCGAGTTCGTGTCGCTGATCGGCCCGTCCGGCTGCGGCAAGAGCACGCTGCTGCGCCTGATCGCCGACCTGATCCCGCCCACCATCGGCACGGTCACCGTCGTCGGCAAGTCGGCCGGCACGGCCCGCAAGGAGCAGGCGTACGGGATCGCCTTCCAGCAGTCCGGCCTCTTCGAGTGGCGCACGGTCCTCAAGAACGTCGAGTTGCCGCTCGAACTGCGCGGCCTGTCCCGAGCCGAGCGCCGGACGAAGGCCGACCAGATGCTGGCACTCGTCGGACTGAGCGATTTCGCCGGCCACTACCCCGCGCAGCTCTCCGGCGGCATGCAGCAGCGCGTCGCGATCGCCCGCGCTCTCGCCGTGCAGCCACCGCTGCTGCTGATGGACGAGCCGTTCGGCGCACTCGACGAGATGACCCGCGAACGTCTGCAGGCCGAACTGCTGGCCATCTGTGCCCAGACCGGCACCAGTACCGTCTTCGTCACCCACTCCATCTCCGAGGCGGTCTTCCTCTCCGACCGCGTCGTCGTGATGTCCCCACGCCCCGGCCGCATCACCGCCTCGATCGCGGTCGACCTGCCGAGCCGCGACGACGCCGGGCGCCAGTCCCCGATCTACTTCGAGCGGATCACCGAAGTGCGCCAGGCACTGCGCGGCACCCCCGTGAAGAGCACCCCATGAGATGGGCCCGAGCGATTCTGCCCCCGGTGGTCTTCGGCCTCGTCGCGATCGCCGCCTGGCAGCTCACCGTCACCGCCGGCCGGATCGCCCCGTTCATCCTTCCCGCCCCCTCGGCGATCTGGGACGAACTGGTCGAGCAGCGCCGCAACGTCTGGGAGGCCGCCCTGGCCAGCGGCGAGAACGCGCTGATCGGCCTGGTCGGCGGCACCGTCGTCGGCGTGCTCGCGGCGCTGGCGGCGAGCCGTTTCCGGCCGCTGGCGGAAGTGTCGATCCCATTCGCCGCGGTCCTCAACGCGCTCCCCATCATCGCGCTCGCCCCCCTGCTCAACAACATGTTCGAGTCGACGAGCAGCATCCCCCGCCGACTCGTGGCGGGCATCATCGTCTTCTTCCCGGTCTTCATCAACACCCTGCGCGGCCTGCGCGAGGTGAACCCGATCCACCAGGAACTGATGCACACGTACGCGGCGAACGGCTGGACCTTCGCGGTGAAGGTACGGCTGCCCGGCGCGCTCCCCCACGTCTTCACCGGCCTGCGGCAGGCGTCGTCGCTGGCCGTGATCGCCGCAGTCGTCGCCGAGTACTTCGGCGGCCTGCAGAACGGGCTCGGCTCGCGGATCACCTCCGCCGCGTCGTTCACCGCTTACCCCCGTGCCTGGGCCTTCGTGGTCGGCGCCTGCCTGCTGGGACTCGCTTTCTATCTCACCACGCTCCTGGTGGAGCGCTTGGCGATGCCGTGGCGTACACGGCTCATCGCCTGAGAATTTCGCCTTTTTCACTCCCCCTTGGAGGATCTCGATGCAACGACGGCTCCGGATATTTACCGCTATCGCGGCAACTTCCGTGCTTGTCCTCTCCGGCTGCGGCACCGCCGACCCGGCGAGCGTCACCCCCGCCCCCGGCGGCAGCGGCGGCGCCCTCACCCCGATCAAACTGCAGCTCCAGTGGTTCTACCAGGCCCAGTTCGCCGGCTACATCGCCGCCGTCGACCAGGGCTTCTACAAAGCACAAGGCCTCGACGTCGACCTGCTCGAAGGCGGCGTCGACATCGTGCCGCAGACGGTCCTCGCGCAGGGCAAGGCCGACTACGCCGTGGCCTGGGTGCCGAAGGCGCTCGCCTCCCGCGAGCAGGGAGCCGGCATCACCGACGTGGGCCAGATCTTCGGCCGGTCCGGGACCTACCAGGTGGCGTGGAAGGACAGCGGCATCACCAAGGCCGCCGACCTGAAGGGCAAAAAGGTCGGAAACTGGGGCTTCGGCAACGAGTACGAACTGTTCGCCGGAATGACGAAGGCCGGCATCGACCCTGGCAAGGGCGTCACCCTGGTGCAGCAGCAGTTCGACATGCAAGCGTTGCTCAAGAAGGAGATCGACGCGGCCCAGGCGATGAGCTACAACGAGTACGCCCAACTGCTGGAGGCGAAGAACCCGGCGACGGGCAAGCTCTACACGGCGGACGACTTCTCGATCATCGACTGGAAGACCGAGGGCTCATCGATGCTGCAGGACGCGGTGTGGGCCAACACCGAAAAGCTGAACGACCCAAACTACCAGCAGCAGACCGTGAAGTTCCTGACGGCCACGATCCAGGGGTGGGCGTTCTGCCGCGACAACGCGGAGAAGTGCCGTGATCTGGTGGTGGCCAAGGGCTCGAAGCTCGGCAAGAGCCACCAACTGTGGCAGATGAACGAAGTCAACAAGCTGATCTGGCCGGCCGCGGGTGGGGTCGGAGTGGTCGACGACACGGCATGGAAGCAGACGGTGGACATCTCCCTGACCACCAAGAACCAGACGGGGGACACGGTGCTCAAGAAGGCGCCCGAGGGGTTGGCGTTCACCAACGACTACATCAACCAGGCGATCACAGCGGCCAAGGGGGCCGGGGTGGATGTCAACGGGGCTGGTTTCCAGGCTGCGACTGTGACTCTCACCGAGGGCGGCGCCTGAGACTGACCGACGCGATGGCCGGCGTTCGGGGGCAGCGGCCCCCGCGGTCCCCCGAACCCCTTACAGAGGCACCATCCGAGCGGCCAACGCGACCGCGGTCAAATCACCATCGCGCAACTTTCGCGCAGCCGCCAACGCGCCCAAGCTCTCGAGCCGCTGCGCCGTGCCCTCCACCAGATCGACCTCACGGCCGAGCAACCGCCGCGCGACACGAGCCTGGGTCGGCGAAAGGTCGGCGTAAGCACACTGGTCCAGCGCCCGGATCGTCTCGGCGTCGAGCATCCCCGCCAAAGCTCGCTCCCCCACGACCTGGAGCAGCCACTCCGGCCACCACCCATAGCCGCCGACCGCCAGACCCGACCTGACCGCCGCCTCGGGACTCTGCCCGGCAGACAGCAACCGGACGGCCAACCCCATGTCGAAGCGTTCCAGCCGCAACCCCGCCACGAAAACCCTCAGCAGTGGCTCGGTCCCGACAAACGGCTCCGCCGCGGCTGCCGCCTCGGCGTAACGGCCATGCAGGACAGCGCAGAGCGCGTACGCCTCCGCCAAACCCCCTTCGGCCGTGGACCTCTCAGCAAGACGCGCCACAGTCGCGACCAGCCGCTCCACCGCCCGGACGGCGCGTTCAGCGAGCTCACTGTTCGACGGCTTGCTCAGGTGGCGCACCACCGTGTCGGCGGCCAGCTCCGACTCGCGCCGGAGCAGTCGCGACGAGATCCGCGGAGTGATCTCGTCCGCGAGCGCCTCGGCCACCGATGCCGTGTCGAACTTGTCGCTGACGGCCAAGAACTGCGCCCACCACGTCGCCGGGTGGGTGGCGAGCCGGGGCGCGTCGCCGACGGTCATGACGCGGCACCAGGCAGGCGCGGGGTGAGCAGGCCGGCCTTGACCAGGGTGCGACTCAACGGCCGGGTCAGCTCGGCGAGACGTACGCAATCCTCGTCGCCCAGAACGTCGTAGGCCGGCGCGGCCAGCCGGTCCGTGGTCGCCTCGACCTCGACGCGCAGCGCCCGGCCCGAGTCGGTGAGCGTGCCCTCGGCGTCCAGCAGGCCCCGGTCGCGGAGCCGGTCGACGGCCGCAGCCCACGCGTCCCGGCGCCAGCCACGGCTGACCCGCAGGAACCGCTCGTCCGCCTGGCCCGACGCGACGTACAGGATCAGCGCCTCGATCCCGCCGATGCCGGCGGCGACCAGCGTCGCCACGTGTCCGTCGCCGCGGAACTCGCGCAGCAGTGTCTGGGCGTGCCAGAGCACCAGATGCGGCTGTTCCGGCCAGGGCAGTTCGGCGTGCGCGGCGAAGATCGGGCGGCCCTGCGGCCAGGCGGTCGCCGCCTCGGCTGCCTGGCGAGCCAGCTCGGCCGCCTCGGCCACCTCAGGCGAGGCGAGCACCGCGGCGCCGAGACCGCGGGTGAGTGCGGCGTCGACGGCCGACAGTCGCGCCTCGACCATCGCGTCGGACGTCGTGGACTCCCAGACCGCCGGCAGTGCGCGAGCGACCAGGTCGGGGTTGAAGTTGTAGAAGGTCGCGGCCACGACGCCGGGACCGCACTCGCCGAACGCGGCCGCACGGGAGGCGAAGTAGCCGTCCTGGGGGCCGACGCCCAGCGCCGCGTAGCGTTCCGGCGCCTCGGGAACGAAATAGATCATGGCGTGGATCGGCTCGGTCACGCGCCACGCGCGTCTCTGTGGGGACTCGCTCTC
>DASRYP010000406.1:0-2957 GCA_035687165.1 Actinoplanes sp.
ACGACCCGGCCAGGCAGTCGACCGTGAGCAGGCCCTGCTCGGTGCGGGTCGCCTCGCCCCGGCGGTGCTGCGCGGCCCGGGCGAACAGGTCGCCGAGCAGCATGCCGACCGCGAAGTCACCGATCCGATCGTGCAACGCCGGCCCCAGGTCGGTGGTGTCGAACGCCACGAAGTCGCCCTCGGGGCAGTAGAACGCGGCACCCTCGGCCGACGCGTCCGGCTTCGCACAGGTCGGCGGGTCCCCGGCGCGGAACGGCTGGATCGGCAGGTCGGGCCAGGCCGAACCGGTCAACCGCGGGAAGGTGCGCTTCCAGTAGTCCTGGGCGTCGTCGGCGAGCAGGCTGACCGCCCGGTCGTACGCGAGGTTGCCGCCGGACGCCGCGTCCTCCTGGGTGCGGAACGGCACCTCGGTGACCGGCAGGTTCCGCGCCCGGTACTTCGCGCAGGTCGGCACCCCCTCGTCGACGCCGTCCTGCAGCGCCCGGATCCGGTCGAACGCGTTGCCGTGCGCACCGTCGGCCTGCGCCGAGGTGCCCGGCTGGTCGCGCAGGCTCAGCATGCCGGCCACGCTGTCGTCGAGCTGGCTCGGCGTCACGTCCCGGAACGCCGTCGACCTGCCCGCGAGAACGTCGGCGAGCCAGGCGCCGGCGTAGCAGTCGGCCTGCTGCTCCAGCACGACGGTCGGTTGGTTCTCCGGGCCGATCCGGGCCTGGATCGCGTGCCCGTACTCGTGCGCCATCACGACGCCGACGAGCAGCGGGCCGTAGTCCTCGCGCAGTTGCGGGATCAGCCGTTGGGCGTCCCAGGCGATGAAGTCGTCGGGCGGGCAGTAGAAGGCGTTCGGCTCGTACGACGACTGCTGTCCACCGCAGGCCGGGGGCGGGTCGGTCGGCGAGTAGGGGAAGTAGCCGCCCCGGACGGGAGCGAACTGGGCGCCGTCGGCGATGCTGCCGAACTGGGCCGTCCAGAAGCGCTCGACGTCCTGCAACGACCGCGTGACGACGTCGGCGCCGCCGGTCTCGCGGCCCTGCTCCTGATCCATCCGGACCAGCGAGCAGCCGCCCAGCAGGCCGATCGCCACGATCAGCGCGGCGGTGAACAGACGCTTCGCGGCCATCGGCCTCTCCTCCGGGTCGGGTTTCCATCGACGGTAGTGCCTCACGTCGACGAGGCGGAACGTAGGCTCTCCAGCATGCCGGCGATGGTGACGATTCCCGCGGGGGCGGTCACGCTCGCCGACCGGCGCACGCGCAGCGAATGGCAGGTCGAGTTCCCGGCGTACGAGATCGGGGTCTGTCCGGTGACGCGCGCGGAGTACGGCCTCGCGGGTCCGGGCTCGCGGCTGCCCGTGGAGAGCGTGTCCTGGTTGGACGCGGTCGCCTACTGCAACGCCCGCTCGGCGTCGGAAGGACTGCCGGACGCCTACGAGATCGCGGAGACCGTCGCCCTGACCGGCTCGTCCGGATACCGGCTGCCCACCGAGGCCGAATGGGAGTACGCCTGCCGCGCCGGAACCGCCGGGCCGCAGTACGGGCCGCTCGACGAGATCGCGTGGTACCGGGCCAACTCGGCCGGCGGGCCGCACGAGGTCGGCGCGAAGCAGCCCAACGCCTGGGGGCTGCACGACATGCTCGGCAACGTGTGGAACTGGTGCTGGGACCTTTACGACCCCGCCGTGTACGGGACCTATCGGGTGCTGCGCGGCGGCGGCTGGTTCGACGAGCACTGGAGCTGCCGGGCCTCGGTACGCCGGCGCAGCCACCCGACGTTCCGGGTCGACGACGTGGGGTTCCGGCTGGCGCGGTCGATCAGCCGGTGACCTTGCCGCCGGCTACTTCCAGGTGGCGGGTGACGGTGACGGCCTCCAGCATTCGGCGGTCGTGGGTGACCAGCAGGAGAGTGCCCTCGTACGCGGAGAGGGCCGCCTCGAGCTGCTCGATCGCCGGCAGGTCCAGGTGGTTCGTCGGCTCGTCCAGCACCAGCAGGTTGACGCCGCGCGCCTGCAGCAGGGCCAGGGCGGCCCGGGTGCGCTCGCCGGGGGAGAGGCTCGCGGCCGGTCGCGGGACGTGCGCGGAGCGCAGACCGAACTTGGCCAGCAGGGTACGCACGTCGGCGTCGTTCAGGTCGGGGACGGCCGCGCCGAACGCCGTCATCAGCGACCGGTCGCCCAGGAACAGCCTGCGGGTCTGATCGATCTCGCCGACGACCACGCCGGAGCCCAGGTGGGCGCTGCCCTCGTCGAGCGGGAGGCGGCCCAGCAGGGCGGCCAGCAGGGTCGACTTGCCGGAGCCGTTCGCGCCGGTGATCGCGATCCGGTCGGCCCAGTCGACCCGCAGGGTGACCGGGCCGAGCTGGAAGTCGCCGCGCCGCACGACCGCGTCGTGCAGGGTCGCCACGACCGAGCCGGAACGCGGGGCGGCGGCGATCTCCATCCGCAGGTCCCACTCCTTGCGCGGCTCCTCGACCACGTCCAGGCGTTCGATCATCTTCTCGGTCTGTCGGGCCTTGGCCGCCTGCTTCTCGCTGGTCTCGCCACGCTGGTTCTTGGCGATCTTGTCGTTGTCGGGGGCCTTGCGGCGCGCGTTGCGGACGCCCTTGTCCATCCAGGCGCGCTGGGTGCGGGCCCGCTCCAGCAGGTCGTCCTTCTTGTCGGTGTAGTCCTCGTACTGCTCCCGCGCGTGCCGGCGGCCGCGGTCGCGTTCCTCCAGGTAGGCCGCGTAGCCGCCGCCGTACAGGTGCACCTGCTGCTGGGCCAGATCCAGTTCCAGGACCTTGGTGACCGTACGGGTGAGGAACTCCCGGTCGTGGCTGACCAGCACGGCACCGGCGCGCAGACCGCCGACGAACTCCTCCAGCCGCCGCAGCCCGTCCAGGTCGAGGTCGTTGGTGGGCTCGTCGAGCAGGACGACGTCGTAGCGGCTGAGCAGCAGCGACGCCATGCCCGCGCGGGCGGCCTG
>DASRYP010000407.1:0-2842 GCA_035687165.1 Actinoplanes sp.
CGGTCGTCACCGCGAGCGCCGCCGGGCCGATCTTCGACAGCTCGGCCACGGTCTGCTCGTTGCGCTCGGCGTCGCGGGCCGCGACCACGACCGACGCGCCGGCTTCGGCCAGGGCGACCGCGATCGCCTTGCCGATGCCCCGGTTGCCGCCGGTCACCACGGCCACCTTGCCGTCCAGCCGGAACAGGTCGAGGACGCTCATACCCGAACCTCCCGGACCGGCTGTCCTGATCCTGAGCTGCGGTAGGTCATGCCAACTCCTGCACGGTCATGATCCGCACAACGCGGTGGGCCCGCGGGCGGGTCGAGGCGATCAGTTCGGCGTTGCGTTGGTCCGAGCCGTACGACCGGTCGTGCGCCTCCTGCGCGCTGCGCCCGAACCGCACGTGGCGGGCGATCAACCGCTCCATGCGTACGTCCTCGCCCGGTTCGACGTACCAGACCTCGTCGAGCAGAGCCGCGGTCGCCCCCCACCGATGGTCCTCGACGAGCAGGTAGTTGCCCTCGGTGACGATCAGCGGGACGTCGCGGTGCACCGGCACGACACAGGCGATCGACTCCTCGATGGACCGGTCGAACTCGGCCGCGTACACGATCTCGTCCCGCCGCGACCGCAACCGCTCGAGCAGCGCCTGGTATCCGGCGGCGTCGAAGGTGTCCGCGGCGCCCTTGCGGTCCTGCCGGTCGAGCCGGCGCAACTCCGCGTTGGAGAGGTGGAAGCTGTCCAGGCCGACCAGCACCGCCTGGTCGCCGAGCGCGTCGGTGAGCTCCCGGGCCAGGGTCGATTTGCCCGCTCCCGGCGCCCCGGTGATGCCCAGTATCCGCCGCTGACCGCTCGCCACGAGCTTGCGGGCCGCGACCACCAGGGTAGCCAGGTCGACCAGCTCGGCCGCGCTCACGCGGGACCCCCGTCGAGCTGCAGCGACTCGGGCGTCTTGGCACCGGTCATCACCGCCACCACCTCCTCCATAGTGGTCCTGCCCGGCTCGACCAGGGCGATCCGCCGGCCCAGCCGGTGGATGTGGATGCGGTCCGCGACCTGGAAGACGTTGGGCATGTTGTGGCTGATCAGCACGACCGGCAGGCCGTTCTCCCGAACCCGTTCGATCAGGCCGAGCACCTGGTTCGTCTCGCGGACGCCGAGCGCCGCGGTGGGCTCGTCCATGATGACCACACTGGTGGCCCAGGCCGCTACCCGGGCGACTGCGACGGCCTGCCGCTGACCGCCGGAGAGGGTCTCGACCTTCTGCCGGATGGACTGGACGCGGATGCCGAGGTCGGCCATCTGGCGGGCCGAGCCGTGCCGCATCCCGGGCTTGTCGAGCTTGCGGAACACCGTGCCGAGAAGTCCTTTCCGCCTTTGTTCGCGGCCGAGGTAGAGGTTCTGGGTGATGTCCAGCGCGGGCGCCACCCCCAGTTCCTGGTAGACGGTCTCGATGCCGGCCCGGCGCGCGTCCAGCGGGCTGCGGAACTGCACCTGGACGCCGTTGACCGAGATGCTTCCCGAGTCGGGGATGACCGCGCCGGTCAGCGCCTTGATCAGGGTGGACTTGCCGGCGCCGTTGTCGCCGATGACCGCGAGGATCTCGCCGGGGTGCAGGTCGAAGTGGCAGTCGTCCATCGCCACCACGTGCCCGTAGCGCTTGGTCAGGCCGCGAGCTTGCAGAACAGGTTCGGTCATCGGGTCTGCCTCGTCCGGACGAAGTGGTCGACGGCGACGGCGACCACGACCAGCACGCCGGTCGCCACCTGCTGGTAGAGCGAGTCGATGCCGGCCTGGGTGAGCCCGTTGGCCAGCACGGTCACGATCAGCGCGCCGATGAAGGTGCCGACCACGCCGCCGCGCCCGCCGAACAGGCTGGTCCCGCCGATCACGACGGCGGTGATGCTGTCCAGGTTGGCGGTGGAGTAGCCGCTCGGGTCGGCGGTCGGGGTGCGGCCGAGCGCCTGCCAGGCGGCGAACGCGTACACCACGGCCGCGGTCAGATAGACGCTGAGCAGGACCCGCTTGACCTTGATGCCGGTGAGCGCGGCGGCGGCCCGGTTGTCGCCGACGGCGTACACGTGGGTGCCCCAGGCGGTCTGGGTGAGCGCGTAGCCGAGCACCGCGGTGAGCGCGATCCACAGGAAAACCCCGTACGTGATGGTCACTCCGCCGATCGTCGGTCCCCGGTTGAGCACTGTCAGCAGGTCCGAGTCGATCGGGTACGACTGCGAGTCGGTGTAGAGCCGGGCCACCGCGGAGAGCACCGACAGCATGCCCAGCGTGACGATGAACGGCGGCAGGGAGAACCGCGAGATGAGTACGCCGTTGAGCCCGCCCAACACGAGACAGACGGCCGTCCCGGCGGCCAGCGCCAGCAACGGATTCCCGTCGGTGGCCAGCTTGCCGATCACCACCGCGGCGAGCACCATGATCGCGCCGTTGGAGAGGTCGATGCCCGCGGTCAGGATGATCAGCGTCTGACCGAGGGCGAGGGTGCCGACCACCACCGATTGGGTGGCGATCAGCGAGAGGTTGTCGGCGTTGAGGAACGTGCTGGTCGTCAGGGCGAAGATGACGATCGCGAGGACCAGCGCGGCGAGCGGCCCGGCGATCTGGCTGCCGAGGAGAGTGCGAACCGGACCGCCGCGGTCCTCCTCCTGTTCGAGAAGGACCGCGTCGACGTCGCGGGGCGGAGCACTCGTCACTTCTCGCCCCAGCAGTTCTGCAGGCCCCACTCCGAGGTCTGGGACTCGAGGCCGGCCACCGGCTTGTCGGTGTTCAGGACCGTGCCCGAGTCGGTGAGGCCGGCGGTCGGCTTGGTGCCGTTCTTGATGTACGCGTCGGCCGCGGCCACCG
>DASRYP010000408.1:0-6939 GCA_035687165.1 Actinoplanes sp.
CGCCGCCGGTGTCGGCCAGCGAGGTCTTCTCGAGCACGGCCAGGGTGCCGTCCTGCCGCAACTGGTCGACCGCCGTGCTCACGCATCGGGTCAGTTTCGAGCCCTTGTCGAGCACCAGGCCGAACTGCTCGGGCACGCCCACCTGGGGGAGTTGACCGACGATGACGCCGTTCTTGAGCTCGGCACCGGTGATGTAGAACGCGGTCGGCAGGTCGACCACGATGCCCTCGACCGTGCCGTTCTCCAGCGCGGCCTTGGCGTCGTCGTTGTTGTTGAAGACCGACGGCTGGACGGTCGGCTTGATCACGTCGGTCAGGGCCTGGTAGCTCGTCGTGCCGACCTGGGCGCCGAGCTTGGCGTCGCGGAGGTCGGCGATCGATTTCGCGCCGGCGATCTTCGAGCCCTTGACGGTGATCACCGTCTGCCGCACCAGGTAGTACGGCGACGAGAAGTCCACCGCGTTACGCCGTTCGGGGGTGATCGAGAACTGGTTGATGTCGAAGTCGAACGCCTTCGGACCCGGCGCGATGGCGTTGTTGAACGTCACCGAGGTCCACGTCACATCGGCCGGCGAATAGCCCAGCCGTTGGGCGACCTGGTAAGCCACGGCCGACTCGAAGCCCTTGCCGTTCTTCGGGTCGTTGTCGGAGAACCACGGCTCGTAGGCCGGGTTGTCGGTGCCGATCGTCAACTTGCCGGCGGTCCTGGTAGGCAGGGCGCCGGCGGGGCAGACGTCCGCGGAAGCGCTGGCGGTCGCGGACGGGGCGGTGTCGTCCGCCACGGGCGAGCAGCCCGCGAGGGCAGCGAGCGCGAGGATCGCGCCGCCTGTCGTGAGGAGGGTGAATCGGCTGACCATGACCGGCAGCCTAGGCCACGTCTCACCTGCTGGGGCCGTTCGTCGCCATCCCGTGACGAGTTGGCAAAATGACCGTGTGAAGACGTTCGAAGAGTTGTTCGCCGAGCTCCAGGCGAAGGCCGCGGAGGGAACCCCCGGGTCGTCCACCGTCGCCGCTTTGGAACGCGGAGTCCACTTCATCGGGAAAAAGGTCGTCGAAGAGGCGGCCGAGTCCTGGATGGCCGCCGAGCACGAGGGCCCCGAGCGGGCCGCCGAGGAGATCTCCCAACTGCTCTACCAGGCCCAGGTCCTGATGATCGCGACCGGGCTCGACCTCAAGGACGTGTATCGACATCTGTGACGTGCCACTCCGCCTCGACCAGACACGTTGAAGGAGCACGTCGAAATGTTGCGCATCGCCGTTCCCAACAAGGGAACCCTGTCCCAGCCCGCGTCGCAGATGCTGCGTGACGCCGGGTACCGCCAGCGCACCGACTTGAAGGACCTCGTCTGCCGTGACGAGGAGAACAACGTCGAGTTCTTCTACCTGCGTCCGCGGGACATCGCGACCTATGTCGGCTCGGGCGATCTCGACCTCGGCATCACCGGCCGGGATCTGCTGGTCGACTCCGGTGTTCCGGCGACCGAGCTGCTCGACCTGAACTTCGGCGGCGCCACGTTCCGCTGGGCCGCCCCGGACGGCTCGCTCGCCTCGGCCGACGAGGTCGGGGGCCGGCGCATCGCCACGGCCTATCCCGGGGTGGTCGAGCGCTGGCTGGCCGAGCACGACCTCAAGGCCGACGTCGTGCGGCTCGACGGCGCGGTGGAGAACGCGGTGCGGCTCGGCGTCGCCGACGTGATCGCCGACGTGGTGGAGACCGGCGCCACGCTGCGCCAGGCGGGTCTGGTCACGGTCGGCGAGCCGCTGCTGCGGTCGTCGGCGATCCTGATCGGGCGGGCCGAGCGGGACACCGCGGGGGCTTCCCAGCTCGTCCGCCGGCTGCAGGGCGTCCTGGTGGCCCGGGGCTACCTCATGCTGGCCTACGACGTACGGGCGGATCTGCTCGATCGAGCCACCGCGCTGACGCCGGGCTTCGAGTCGCCGACGGTCTCGCCGCTGCACCGCGAGGGCTGGGTCGCCGTGCAGGCGATGGTCCCCCGCGCCGGCGTGCACCGAGTGATGGACGAGCTGTACGAGCTCGGCGCTCGCGCGATCCTGGTCACCGACATCGCGAACTGCAGATTGTGACCGCCCTGGTCCGGTTCACGGGGCGGCCAGGGAGCTCGGAGAGGTGCGAGACGGATGAGTAGCCTCAAGGTCGTGGATGACACGACCGTGACGTACCGGCCCAAGAAGATCCGCTGGGTGGCCGGCCCGGTGGCGGGCGCGGTGGTGGTGCTCTTCACCGTGCTGAGCTTCGGCCTGAAAGGGTCGGCCGGGTTCGACAACTCGGGCTCGTTCCAGCGCGGCGACCAGGCCGCGATGGTCGGGCTGGGCATCCTGATCGCCCTGGGCGTCCTGGCGTTCTGCCGGCCGCGGGTGATCGCCGACGCCGACAAGATCCGCATTCGCAACGTGGTCGGCGGCTACGACCTGCCCTGGTCGGTGGTGCGCAAGGTGCGCTTCGACCGCAACTCGCCGTGGGCCCAGCTCGAGCTGCACGACGAGGAGCAGATCTCGATCCATGCCCTGCAGGCCGCCGACAAGGACTACGCCGTCGAGGGGGTCCGCACGTTGCGCCGGCTGCACGCGCAGGCGGTCGAGGCCTGACCATTTACTGGTGGTAAGGTTGATGCCGTCGACCACGTGCGTGCCCTGCTCCGTCAGTCAGGAGCAGCTCGCACGCGAAAGAGGAGCCCGCTGGTTCCCACCCGCCGCCCTTTCACCAAGGGCCGGGTCCGGTCACCCGAGCACCGGGGGTAAAAGCCCGCGCCCGGGGTGCGTCCTCATGGGCGCCGATGACCGGTCGAGCGGGCCCTGGCATGCGCTGAAAGGCGCGAGCACAGGGCCTTCTGCTTTCCCGGCACCCAGTTGTCTCGGGTGCGGGGCCGACCGACATTGGCAGCGCCCCCGCGTTCCGGCGCGGGAGCGTCGATAACGTAACCGTTCTGAGGAGGCCCCATCAGCGTCGAACCACGCGTTAACGAACAGATCCGGGCTCGTGAGGTCCGACTGGTCGGCCCCGAGGGTGAGCAGGTGGGCATCGTCCCGCTCGAGCGCGCTCTGCAGCTGGCCGCGGATGTCGACCTGGATCTGGTCGAGGTTGCTCCGATGGCGCGGCCGCCGGTGTGCAAGCTCATGGACTTCGGCAAGTTCAAGTACGAGAGCGCACTGAAGGCACGCGAAGCACGGCGCAACCAGCAGCAGACCGTCATCAAAGAGATGAAGCTCCGTCCGAAGATCGACCCGCACGACTACGAGACCAAAAAGGGTCACGTGGTGCGGTTCCTCAAGGCGGGCGACAAGGTCAAGGTGACGATCATGTTCCGCGGTCGCGAGCAGAGCCGCCCCGAGCTGGGTTTCCGGCTCCTGCGCCGGCTCAGCGAGGAGATCTCGGAGCTGGGATTCGTGGAAGCCAGTCCGAAGCAGGACGGCCGAAACATGATCATGGTGCTGGCCCCGCATCGGGCTACCAAGGCAGCTGCTGCTGCGACGGTCGCGGCCAACGCGCGCCCGCCGAGGGAGCCGCGCGAGGGCGATGGCGTCGAGACACCGGCGGCTGAAGTCACCGACACCACCGCAGAGTAAGCAAGCTTTTCCGGATCGTCCCGCGGTGCGGAAAGACCAGAAAGAGGCTCCAAGTGCCTAAGTTCAAGCCCCACACCGGGATGGGCAAGCGCGTGAAGGTCACCGGTAAGGGCAAGATCGTCCGCGAGCACGCCGGCAAGCGGCACCTGCTCGAGGGCAAGTCCTCGCACGTCACCCGGCGGATGACCGGCACGGTCGTCCTGGCCGAGGCGGACACCAAGCGAGTTAAGAAGATGCTGGGCCGCTGACGCGCGCGCCACACACGTTCCCCTGTTAGGAGTACTGAAATGGCACGCGTCAAGCGGGCAGTAAACGCCCAGAAGAAGCGTCGCACGTTGCTGGAGACCGCCAGCGGATACCGCGGTCAGCGCTCTCGCCTGTACCGCAAGGCCAAGGAGCAGGTACTGCACTCGATGCAGTACGCGTACCGTGACCGCCGTGACCGCAAGGGCGACTTCCGCCAGCTGTGGATCACGCGCATCAACGCGGGTGCTCGGGCCAACGGTCTGACCTACAACCGTCTCATCCAGGGTCTGCGCCTGGCCGAGATCGAGGTCGACCGCAAGATCCTGGCCGACCTCGCGGTGCACGACGCCGCCGCTTTCGCGGCGATCGTCGAGATCGCGAAGGCCGCCGTCAAGGCCGAGGGCACCGGCGGCGCCGCCGCGCAGGCTGCCTGAAGTCCGAGCATCACCCAGGGCGTCTCCCGACTGAGGGAGGCGCCCTGCGCTTATGAGAAGGCGTCCCCATGACTTTCACCCCCCGTACACCGCGGGTCGTCGCGGCCCGGCGCCTGCAACGCCGCCGGGACCGTGACCAGAGCAAGCGTTTCCTGGCCGAGGGGCCGCAGGCGGTGCGCGCGGCGCTCGCCGCGGGGGTGGTGATCGAGTTGTTCGCGACCGAGGACGCCATCGAGCGGCACGCCGACCTGGCCGCGCACGCACCGCTCGTCTCCCCGGTGACCGACGACGGGCTGGCCGCGCTCGCCGAGACGGTGCAGCCGCAGGGTCTGGTGGCGGTCTGCGAGCAGACCGACGTGCCGCTGGCCGAGGCGCTGACCAAGCAGCCGAGGCTCGTGGCGGTGGCGGCGGAGATCCGGGATCCGGGAAACGCCGGCACGGTTCTGCGTACGGCGGACGCGGCCGGGGCCGCGGCGGTCATCTTCGCGGGTGACGCCGTCGACCCCTACAACGGCAAATGCGTCCGCGCGTCGGCCGGTTCGTTGTTTCATGTAGATGTGGTGCGATCCCCGCTCGATGTCGTGACGCCGCTGCGCGAGGCCGGGTTGCAGGTGCTGGCGGCCAGTGGCTACGGCTCCGACGACCTGGACACGCTGGCCGACGGCGGGGTGCTCGCCGCCCCGACCGCCTGGCTGTTCGGCTCGGAGGCGCACGGCCTGCCCAAGCACCTGCTCGAGGCGGCCGACCGGCGCGTGCGTGTGCCGATCTACGGCGGGGCCGAGAGCCTGAACCTCGCCGCGGCCGCCGCCGTCTGCCTGTACGCGTCGGCCCGGGCGCAGCGCTGATGCGGGCCATCGTCTACGACGCCGTCGGGGCGCTGCCGCGGATCGCCGAGATCTCGCCCTTCCCGTGCCCGCCGAACGGCGCGGTGATCGACGTCCGGGCCACCGGCCTGTGCCGCTCCGACTGGCACGCCTGGCGCGGGCACGACCCGGTGCCGCTGCCGCACATCCCGGGGCACGAGTTCGCCGGCGTAGTCGCGGCGGTCGGTGACGAGGTCAAAGGCTTCGCGGTCGGCGACCGGGTGACCGCGCCCTTCGTCAACGGCTGCGGCGTCTGCGCGTACTGCGCCGAGGGCCGCGCCCAGATCTGCCCCGACCAGACCCAGCCCGGCTTCACCCATGCCGGGTCCTTCGCCGAGCAGGTCGTGGTGCGGGCGGCCGACACCAACCTGGTGCTGCTGCCGGAGAACGTCGATTTCGTGGCCGCGGCCGCGCTCGGCTGCCGGTTCGCCACCGCGTTCCGGGCGCTGACCGGGCACGGGCCGGTGCCGGACGACGCGGTCGTGGCGGTGTACGGCTGCGGCGGCGTCGGGCTTTCCGCGATCCTGATCGCTTCCGCGCTGGGTCTGCGGGTCCTGGCCGTGGACCCGTCCCCGGCGGCCAACTCGCTGGCCGCCTCGCTCGGCGCGGTGATCGTGCACGAGATCGTCGAGGAGGCGGACATCGCCATCGACGCGTACGGGTCGGCGGCGACCGCGGCGGCGTCGGTGCGCAGCCTGCGCCGCGGCGGCCGGCACGTCCAGGTCGGCCTGATGCTCGGTCCGGACGCCCGGGCGCCGTTGCCCTGGGACCTGGTCGTGGCGCGCGAACTGCACGTCGTCGGCTCACACGGCATGGCCGCCGCCGACTACCCGCCGATGCTCGACCTGGTCGCGCGCGGCCGGCTCGACCCGGGGCGGCTGGTCGGCTCGGTGATCCCCCTGGAAGCGGTCGGGGTGGCGCTCACCACCATGGACTCGCCCATCCCCGGTCACGCCGGAATCACGGTCGCGACGCGCGAACCGTGACAGGTATGCTTCCTCTCGTGCCAGGACTCCCGAAGCTGTTTAGCCGGCCCGCTGGTCGCGGGCGCCTGAACTAGCTCTCGAAGCTAGCTTCTCCTGGGCGACATCCCTGACCGGCGGGCTGCGGCCGCGCCGCGCCTCCGTACACTGCCCGGTGGTTCATCAGGTGCTTCAGGGAGCTCGCCCAATCATGTCTTACCGCAATGATCCGTACGATCCGAAGCAGGCCGCCCTGCTCGATCCGGCCGCGCTCGAGGCCGCCGTCGACGACGCCCGCAAGGCCTTCGACGGCGCGTCCGACCTGGACGCCCTGGCCGCGCTGAAGTCCGCGCACCTCGGCGACCGGGCCGCTGTCTCGCTGGCCCGCCGCGAGATCGGCTCGCTGCCGCCGGCCGCCAAGTCCGACGCCGGCAAGCGGGTCAACCTGGCCCGGCAGTCCGTCCAGGGGGCGTACGACTCCCGCCTGGCCGAGCTCGAGATCGAGCGCGCGGCCCGGGTGCTGGTCGAGGAGCGCGTCGACGTGACGCTGCCCTGGGACCGCCACCCGCGCGGCGCCCGCCACCCGCTGACCACGCTGATGGAGCACATGGGCGACCTCTTCGCCGGGATGGGCTACGACATCGTCGAGGGCCCCGAGCTCGAGCTGGAATGGGCGAACTTCGACGCCCTCAACATCGGGCCCGACAACGCCGTACGCGGCTCGATGGACACGTTCTACGTCGATGTGCCCGGCCTCGTGATGCGCACGCACACCTCGCCCGGCCAGGTGCGGACCATGCTCACGCGTACGCCGCCGATCTACGTCGTCAGCCCGGGCCGCGCCTACCGG
>DASRYP010000409.1:0-3169 GCA_035687165.1 Actinoplanes sp.
CGAGCGCCGAGGCGACCCGGGCGGCGTCGGCGCCGGCCAGCGCGGTGACGGCTTCGAGGGTCTCGGACTCGGCGAGCGCGGCGTCGTCGGTGGCGGCGCTGTTGCGGGCGCGGCTTCGGGGCACGGTGCCGGCCCGGAGGATCGCGGCGGCCACATCGGCCGGGCGAGTGACATCAGGCCCGAGGACACGTACGCCGTCAAGGTAGGTCGCGAAATAGACCTCGCGGCGGCGGGCATCGGTCGCGACCAGCACCCGGCCCGGCCCGGCGGCCCGGCCAAGACCGTCGAGCGAGCAGACACCGTACGTCGGGAGGCCGAGCGCCTGACCCATGCTCGCGGCGGTGGCCAGCCCGACCCGGAGGCCGGTGTAGGGCCCCGGCCCGAGCCCGGCGACGATGGCACCCAGATCCCGCGGCCCGACCCCCGCCTCGGCGAGGGTGGCCTCGATCTCGGGGGCCAGTTTCTCTCCGTGCGCACGAGGGTCGACGGTGCGCCGCTCGGCAACCCCGCGGAGACCGTCGGCGGTCACCTCCACCAGGGCGGCCGTCGACGCGGGCGTCGCGGTGTCCAGAGCCAGTACAAGCACGTCACCGACCCTAACGCGCCGCCGTCGGCCGCCCCCTCGGGGCCTACGGGCGGGGATCCCAGTTGATCAGCTCGCGGCCGCTGTCGGCCAGGGCCTTGTTGGTGGCGCTGAAGGGACGGGCACCGCGGAAGCCCTTGGGGTTGAGCGGGCTCGGGTGGCCCGCCTCAAGCACCACGTGCGCCGGGTTGGTGATCAGCACAGCCTTCTTCCGGGCATAGCTGCCCCAGAGCAGGAAGACCACCCGCTCGTCGCGGGCGTTCAGCGCCCGGATCGTCGCGTCGGTGAAGGCCTCCCAGCCCTTGCCCCCGTGCGACGCGGCCGCGCCGGCCCGAACGGTCAGCACCGCGTTGAGCAGCAGGACGCCCTGCTGAGCCCACCCGGTGAGGTCACCGGCGGCCGGCGGAGCGACCCCGACGTCCTCGGCCAGTTCCTTGAACACGCTGCGCAGCGACGGCGGAACCTTCACTCCGTCGCGCACGCTGAAACTGAGCCCGTGGGCCTGCCCCGGCCCGTGATAGGGGTCCTGGCCCAGGATCAGCACCCGGGTCTGCTCGGGCAGGCAGAGTCGGTAGGCCGCGAAGAGGTCCTCGATCGGCGGATAGATCGTGTGCGCCGCATATTCCGCGGCGACGAACTCGCCCAGCTCGGCCGTGGCCTTCTCGTCCAGAAAACCGGCAAGCTCCGCTCGCCATTCAGCCGGCAGCATCTCCGCCAGATTCACATTCTCCCCTTCTCGGTTCGCTCAGATGATTCGGCTTGTCGGCACGCAGGTGCGCGATGCGGGTGACCCAGTCGCCGCCGTGCGGCACCAGCTCGATCACGCGGGTGTCGTCGTCGAGGCGGTCGATGCGGACCTGCAGATATTCGTCGTTGAGCTGCTCGACCAGCCCGACACCCCACTCGACCACGGTGACCGCGTCGTCGGCCGAGGCGTCCAGGTCGAGGTCGTCGATCTCGGCGCGCGGGTCGGCGCTGTCGCCCAGCCGATACGCGTCCGCGTGCACCAACGGCGTGCGTCCTCGATGAACCCGGGCGATCACGAACGTCGGCGAGGTAATCGCGTCCATCACCCCCAGCCCGGCCCCGACACCCTGCACCAGCGCGGTCTTTCCGGCCCCGAGCGGACCGGTGAGCAGCACCAGATCGCCCGGGCGCAGGATCGAGGCGAGCCGCCGCCCGAACTCACGGGTGTCGTCGACGGTGGCCAGTTTCACGAGATCTTCTCCAGGAAGGGCAGCAGCGCGGCATTGACCTCGGCCGCCTTCTCGAGCATCACCACGTGACCGCTGTTGTCGACCTTGATCAGCTCGGCCTCGGGCAGGTGCCGAAGGATCTCCTCGGAGTGGGTCACCGGGGTCAGATAGTCCTTGGTGCCGACGATCACCAGCACTGGCACCCCGCGCAGCGCCGACAGCGCCGGGAAACGGTTGTGCGTATAGAGCGTGTGCAGGTACTTCGTCAGCGTCTCGACCGAGGTCGTGGAGTTCATGCTCTCCACGAAGGTGACCAACGACGGACTAGGCTTCGGCTCACCGAAACCGTAGCGCCGGGTCAGCAGCCAGGCCAGGTCGGAGGAGACCACCCGGGCCCGGTCGATCGTGCCCCCGCCCAGGTGGGCCGCCTTGCCCCAGAGCGGGAAGAACGGCGCGCTCGCCCGCGCCACCAGCGACGGGAGGCCCAGCTTGGTCTTGTCGATCAGGCCGGCCGAAGTGGACATCAGCACCACGCCGGTGACTCGCTCGCCGAACCACTCCGGATAGTGCTCGGCGAACGCCATGATCGTCATGCCGCCCATCGAATGGCCGACCAGGATTATGTGCCCCTCAGGCACCGCCGCGTCGAGCACCGCCGCGAGCGACTTGCCGAGCGCCGCGATGTCGTAGTCGCCGGACTTGAGCCTGCTCGACCGGCCGTGACCGGGCTGGTCGTAGAAGACCAGGCGGTGATCGCCCTGCTCGGCGAGGGCCTGGCGCTGGAAGTAGAAGGTGCCCATGTCGAGCGCGAACCCGTGCACGAAGACGATTGTCGGCTTGGCGCCCGGCTTCTTGGGCTCGACGATCTCGACGTGCAGCTCGGTGCCGTCGGCCGCGGTGACGGTCATCTCGCGGTTGAACGGCTGGTCGCCGAAGGGCTCGTCGACATAGGGATCGCCGGGCGCGTTGACCGAGCGGCGCACCAGCACCCGCTCGACCGCGAACGCGGTGGCCAGGCCGGCCGCGAGAACACCGACGACCGCCCCGGCGAGGCCGACCTGCTTGGCCCGCCGCGACCCCTTGGCCGGGCTCACGCCGGGCCCCCGCCCACGCCGTCGCTGAGGCCCTGCGTGCGTCCGCTGCCGGTGTCGCCGTCGTAGACCCTGGGCACGCGCGTGCTGCCGAAGCGGGTCACGATCTCGTAGTTGATCGTGCCGACGACCTCGGCCCAGTCGTCCGCCGTCGGCCCGCCGTCGTCGCCCGGCCCGAAGAGCGTGGCGACGTCACCGCTCGCCACCTCGTCGTCGCCGACGTCGAGGACGATCTGATCCATGCAGACACGGCCCGCGACCCGGCGCCGCTTGCCGCCGAGCTGGACCGGCCCGGCATT
>DASRYP010000410.1:0-7519 GCA_035687165.1 Actinoplanes sp.
GGCCCGGGGAAAGCTGTTCGACCCTGGACCGCTGCGCTCACCCGGACTACGCAGGCTGCTGGCAGCGATCCTGGCGGTCGGGGCCGGGACCAGTGTGGCGTACACCTGCCTGGCCGTCTCCGCCCAGGACCACGGCAAGCCCGGGGCCGCCGGCCTACTGGAGGCGTCACTCGCCGTGGGCAGCGTGGCCGGTGGCCTGCTCTGGGCCCGCCGCGACCACGGCCGGCGCCATTCCCGGCAGCTCGCGATGTTGGTCGGCGTACTGGCGGCCGGGCTGACGGTCGCCTCAGCGGCGCCCGGGCTGGTCACGCTCGGTTTCGTGCTGTGCGCGACCGGGACGGCGCTGGCCCCGGTCTACGTGGTTGCCTACCTGGCCGCTGATGACCTTGCCGGCGAGGGCTCCGCAACCGAGGCCGGCACCTGGGTGAACGTCGCCACCAACGCGGGGAGTGCAGCCGGCGCCGCACTCGCTGGGATCATCGCCGAGTCACTCGGCGCGGGCCCGGGCTTCCTGGCCGGTGGGGCGCTACTGGCAGTGACAGCCGTAACGGTGGCCCTGACAGCCCGCCAGCCGGCCCCAGCCACTAGCAGATGAGCCGTCCCCCACGCCCGGAAAATGACCATGCGCGCTCAGCGGCAGATGAAACTGCTCTTCGACGACTTCCGGGATTACACCGTGCCGTCGGTCGAGGCGGCGTTCCGGGTCTTCGCGCCGGTTCTGCCGCCGGGTGAGCCGCTCTCGCCGGCGCACCGGTCACCCGTGGCCGCGCCGGTGATCATGGTGGCGGCCGATCCGGCCGGCGTGGCGGGTGCGGGTGCTCGACATCGTCCAAGCTGGGGCTTCGCGTGCTCTCCCGGCGTTCGTGCCGTTGCTCGGCGAGGCGTTCTCGTCGGCGCTGGTCACGCGGCCCGACAGGTATCGGCGATCCGGGTTACCAGCGCCTGGACGGTCGTCTCGATTGTCTGCCCCTCCCGGGCCGCGACCGCGATTACCCCGGAGAAGCTGTCGACTCCGGACAGTCGCTCGCTCGCTTCCCGGACGAGGCCGCGAATCTGGGCGAACAGTGTGATGGCGTCGGCCCGGTCGCCGATCCGGCTGCATTCGACCCGGCCGTTGAACGTCAGGGCGTCCATCTCCCGCAGCCGCCCGTCCAGCCGGCCGAGTGGCGTCCGCAGGTGCGGCATCAGACCCCGCAACTCGCCGAGGAGCCGGCTGGTGGTCAGGACGTCGTCCGCGATCCCTTCGGCGAGCAGTCCCAGGTCGTCGAGGAGAACCGGGTCGGACGCTTGGTCGCGGATCAGTTCCGTGACGAAGACCCGCAACGCGTCGACCTCGAGCTTCGACGCGGCGACGGAGTATGCGAGCGCCCCGAGGGTGGTGCGAACCCGGTCGATGAGCTCGGTGAGCGGGTCAGCGGCGGCGAGGATGCCGCCGACGCCGTCCTTGACGAGCTCGGCGACCGCGGAGACCCCGGCGGCACGCTCACCGAGCTGGTGCCCGAGCAGTGCCGTCTGCAACGAGAAGAAGTAGATCTTGCGAGCGAGTTCCCGGACGTAAGCGGACTGGTCGGCGAGCTGGGCACTGTGCGACTCGAACATGTCGATCCGTTTCACGAGCGCCAGCAACGCGTCCGAGACCTGGGCGTACTCCCGGCCGAGCTCGGCGGCCTGCAGAGCAGCACCCCGACGATCGGGCCGGCCCGACGCGCGGAACTCCTCTTCGGCGATCTGCACCAACTCGGTCCTGGCGGCGACCTCGGCCGGGAGGAGTTGACCCATGAACGCCGCGTAGTCGGCGAACCCGGCATCGTTGAGCAGTTCGCCGAGCCGGGTCGTACCTGCCGCGATGATCTCCGGTGTCGACGCGTCGGTCGCCTCGGCCGTCCGCTCGGCATCGAGGACGTCGACGTAGATCGCCTGGACGGCGGCGAACAGTTCGGGATGGCACGGCTTCTGGCGGATCGACAGGTATCCGCCGGTGACGGGTCGAATCGAGGCGAGCACCCAGTAATGGGAGCCGTCGGCGACGAGGTTCACCGTGTAGGCGCTGACCTGGAGCCCGGCGACGAGCCGGTCCCACATGAGCGCGAACACCGACCGGGGCATCGCAGGGTGTCGGACGACGTTGTGCGGCGCACCGATCAGCTCGTCGCGGGTGTAGCCGGAGACGCGGGTGAACACCTCGTTGCCGGACAGGATCCGGCCCTTGGCGTCGGTGCGGGAGAAGAACAGATCATTGGTCCGGAATGTTCTTTCTCGTCCGGTGGCGATGGGGCGGGCGCGACGCACGAGGTCCTCCAGGGGGTGGGGTCTGCCGAAAGGACCGCGCCGTGTCGAGTCCAACACTCGCAGACGCCCACCCCGACCGAGTAGGTGATGTGTGGCGGCCAACGGGCGGGGCTGGTGCTGACCGGGCCGCGCACGTTGGCATTGCTTCTTCTTGTCTGTCTATCGGCCGACCGGGCCGCGATCGGAGGCTTATTCGACTGAGCTCCGCTGCTCCGTGATCGTGTCGGCTGATCCTCGTTCCGACACAGAGCGGGCAGGTTCCCGGCCCGCTGATACCGCGGCGGACTTCAAAGTGTTCGGACCGAGGGATTGGCCGGCGCCTTCTCGTCACCCTCGGGCGGCTGGGCTTACTCTGCGTGGTCGCACGGCGAGGCCGTAAAGCAGCATCGCGAGGATGATGAACGTGATCAGCCACGTCCAGAACAGTTGCCAACTCACCTGAGCGTTGATGTCGGCGGCGGCCGCACCGTTGAGGTCGGCGGAAAGCGGAGCGAATTGGGCGTCCAGGACCGGCGCGATCACGATGCAGAAGAGCAGGGCGAAGACCGCGGCGGCCGACGTCGCCTGGGGCAGCGCTTCTTTCCACGAGCGGGCCACCGGCGGACGATAGAAGCAGGCGAGCAGGATCGCCAGGACGATCCCGATGGTGGCGTCGAAGGGCTCGTAACGGCCCTCGGCGGAGCTGATCGAGATGATTCCCGCGACCGCTGCGGCCGCTAACGCTGCCTGGTCGACTCCCCGGCTCATCTGATCAACGTACGGGAAACCTCAGATCGGTGTCGGCCGGCTCCTGCCACAGCGGGTCATGCCAATCGCTAGCACGCATAGTCACGACTTGACGACGTGCACCATCCGCTGCGCCGTCTCGTAACCCGGGCGCTCTAGGCTCGGCGGTATGACCCGCATCCTGCTGATCTCGGGCAGCACCCGCGAGGATTCGCTGCACACCGCCGCCCTGCGGACTGCCGCCTGGGGTGCCCCGGACGAGATCAACGCGGGGCTCTTCGAAGGGCTGCGCCACCTGCCCGCGTACGTTCCTGGCGAGTCCAGCCCGCACGACACCGTCGTCCTGCTACGGCACCAGGTGCGCATCGCCGATGCCGTGCTGATCAGCACCCCGGAGTACGTGGGTTCGCTGCCGGGCGCGCTCAAGAACCTGCTCGACTGGCTGATCGAGGACGACCTGCTCGCCGGCAAGCCGGTCGCCTGGCTCTCGCTGGCCCACGCCCATGAAGACGACGGGGCCCGGGCCACCCTCGAGACTGTGCTCGACCATGCGAGTGCCAAAGTGCTGCGGGCCGCGTGCATCCGCCTGCCGATCGATCCGGCCACGATCGACGACCGAGGGCTGGTCACCGATCCGCGGCTGCACCTGGCATTGCAGGACGCCTTGCAGGGCCTGGCCCGAATGCTGGCGCTGACCGCGGCGCCGCCACGACCGGCCTGGCAGACTTATTCGAGCGTCTTTCCGGTCATCGAACGCCGCGACAACTCGGCACTGCCCGACTGGCAGGCCCGCTGACGCTGGGCATCCTGCGTCCCGATCGGCTTGCCTCCTGTGCGGTTTGCGCAGGAGAATGGCCGGCGACGGGGGAGGATGCAACGATGCGATCTCTGGACGCGACCGACGCGCGCATTCTGCTGGCTCTGGACGCGGATCCGGATGCCACCGTGGTCGCCCTGGCCGACCGCCTCTCGATGTCCCGCAACACGGTGCAAGCTCGCCTGCGCCGCATGCGGGAGTCGGGTTCGCTGGGCGCCTATTCGCGCCGCGTCGAGCCTGCCGCGCTCGGGTATCCGCTGATGGCCTTCATGACGTTGTCGCTCAGCCAGCGTCAGGGCGAGCTAGCGGCCCAGCAAATTGTCCGAATCCCCGAGGTGGTCGAAATTCTGGCCACCACCGGCGACGGGGATCTGCTGGTCCGCATCGTCGCCCAGGACACCGCCGACCTCTACCGGATCACCAACCTGGTCGTGGCTGCCGCGGGCGTGGTCCGCACCTCCACCTCGATCGTCCTGCACGAGGTGGCCCCCCACAGCGTCGACGGCCTCCTGCGCCGCCACACCGCCGAGGCTCGCCCCACCCCTAGCGCATGACGGGCTCGACGGATTTCGTTACTGACTGTTATCGGTGAGGTAAAGTCGATGGGGTCGATTCCTGGGCGGGATGCCACTTGATCTCGTCGTTTCTTGATCGTTGATCTATTGGTGCGAGACGATGCGCGATCAATGCTCGCCAAGGACAATCAAGGGCCTACACCAGGGGTAATGCGCACCGTGCTTAGTACTTTTAGGCCTGGACCGATTGTTGGATCGAGGGACGAATCTATGCTCGCCATTGCAAGTTGCACACCAAAACGGGCAGTCGGCACGTCCGGTAGATGAATTGGCACATTCAATCGCCCGCCACGCATTGTCGTATCGAGGTCACGCTTCGTACTCTGATGGTCAACAATCATCGATCAAGATGAGTGCGAGAAGCGGGCCGACCTGGCGGCGGCCTGCGGGGGAGCCGAGCATGCTGATCAAAGTCATCGACCGGATCACCGACAAAGCGGTCCACGAGACAATGTGGACGATGTACCGGGATGCGTTCGAGGAGCTGAACACGCTGGCAGTTCAGCGTCACCTCATGTTCCGGCCGGAGTTCGACGCGGTAATGGCGGATCCGCGGGTCGACAAGTATCTTGCCCTCGATGACGACGGCACGATCTGCGGAGTGGCGACCTACACGAACGATCTCGACGCCGTGCCCCTGATCGCGCCGCAGTACTTCGAGCGGCACTGGCCCGAGCAGTACACGGCTCGCAAGATCTGGTACATCGGTTTCGTCGCGGTCAGCCCGCACGCGCAGGGTCGCGAGGCCTTCGCGCAGCTGGTCGAGCAGATGTACATGGTGGCCTCGGCCCAGAACGGCATGGTCTGCCTCGACATCTGCAACCACAACGACGACGTACGGCGGATGTCCCGGGTCTTCCGGATGATGGTGAGCCGGCTGTCGGAAAACATGAAGTTCACCCGCATCGACCAGCAGTCGTACTGGCTTTACGAATTCCCCTCGGCGGCGTAGCCGACACCCTCAGCACCGGGCGCGGCAGGCCGTCCCGAGAGGCGACGGTCTGCCGCGGAGCTGGGGGGAAACCTTCACTTCATCGGCAACCTCCACATCGAACTGAGCGTTGAACGCCTTCGCCTGTCGCGGTTGCCACCTCCTTCACGTCGGAGTTGTTGTCGGCCCGCGGCGAGGGGGGACCGGCGCGATGCACGGAACGCCGCGGGCACGTCTTGGGGTTTTTCCGGAGGGCAGAATTAGTAGGGATAGCCGCTGCGGGCGCCGACCGGGTCGGCGTGCAGAGCCCGCAGCATCGATGTGCTATCGGGTACGACGTTCACCCGCCCGTCGGTGCCGCGGCCGATCGCCGCGTACACCTCGGGCCGTGCGGCCCGCATGATCAGCGCCCAGACGAAGCCGACCACAGCGACGGCGACGTAGAGCGCGGGGATGAGCCACTGGAACGGCGAGTCGCCGTTGACCTGAAGCAGTTCGCCGAAGCCGATGCAGGTGGCGACCAGCACGACCGTCAGCAGCAAGAAGGCCGACGCGGGTGCGACGTATGCCTTCCAGAAGCTCTCCCGCCTGCGGTTCCGCATGAAGAACGCCAGCACCGCGGCCGACGCCGCCCACATGAGGATCAGGACACCGAGCCCGCCGATCGTGGTGAGCCACGCGAAGACGAAGACCAGCGGGTCGGACCCGACCAGGGCATAGATGCTCAGCACGATGATCGCCAGAACGCTCTGGGTGATCGAGCCGAGAAGCGGAGCTCCCGTACGGGGGTGGGTGCGGCCCCAGGCGGCGGGCAGCACGCCTTCACGGCCGAGCGCGAACTGATAACGCGAGACCGCGGCGTGGAACGCCAGCAGCGCCGCGAACACGCTCGTCAGGAAGAGGAGGTAGCCGACGTCGACCAGGAAGCCGGGCAGGTGCGGACCGACGAGCTGGAAGACCAGGTCGGTCTGGTGCTTGCCGGCTTGCGCGGCGATCTGGTCCGGTCCGGTGTTCACCGACATGGCCCACGCCGACACCGCACAAAGGACGCCGGCGAGGATCACCGCGATGTGAGTGGCGCGGGCGATCGTACGCTTAGGGTCCTTGGCCTCTTCGGAGAGGACCACGGTGGCCTCGAAGCCGACGAAGCCCGCGATCGCCAGCACCATCAGGATGCCGACCACCGGGGTGGCCAGCGGCGCGGGGGAGAACTGCGAGAAGGTGACGTGGCCGTCGGCCGGGTTGGTCACCATCACGAAGTCGTAGATGAGCACGATGCTGATCTCGAGCACGAGCAGGACGGCGAGCACCTTGCCGCTCAGGTCGACCCAGAGCAGGCCGAGCACGGCCACGGCGAACCAGGCCGCTATCGCGCAGGCGTACCAGGGGACCGAGAGGCCGAACGCCCCGAGGATACCGCTGGCCACCGAGCCGAAGAGCCCGAACAGGCCTATCTGCATCAGTGAATAGGCGGGCAGGGCGACGAACGCCGCCCCCACGCCGATGACGCGTCCCAGACCGTGACTGATGTAGGAGTAGAACGCGCCGGTATTGACGATGTGCCGGCTCATCGCGACGAAGCCGACGGTGAAGAGCGACAGGAGGCCCGCCGTCACCAGGTAGGCGATCGGCACGGCGGTGCTGCCGATGATCGCGTAGATCGTCGTGATCGAACCGATGATCACCGTGAGCGGAGCCGCGCCCGCCACGCCGAAGAACACCACGGACGGTACGCCCAGCCTGTTCTTGGCCAGCGCCTTCGAGACGATGTCCGGCTCTTCGGGTTCCATTCGTGCCACCAGCAGCCTCCCGGCCCAATGATCAGAGTTGTTGTGCCGGAGGTGGTGGCGCCCCGTGGCGCTCACCGCCGGCCGACAGTCACTACCGAGCCCACGGAGGCCTCGGTGTATTCGACGAGCTCCCGCAGGTCAGCGGGGAGCGAACCCACGGCGCTGGGCAGCGATTGGAACGCGTGCCGATGCGCCTCGAAGTCGTAGAGCACATGACGGGTGAGGCCGGTCGCGGCCACCAGGCCGATCAGCACCCGATCGCTGATGCTCATGCCGATCCCGCGGACCAGCAGGTTCGCCAGGCGGGCGGGTGCCCACGCGGCGGCGTTGCGCTGCGCCGGGCTGTTGGGCATGTAGAGCGTCTCGGTGGAGAGCATGCGTCGCCGGGTCA